>SLBU01000018.1 GCA_007126175.1 Kiritimatiellia bacterium | reverse complement strand
CCATCTGGGTTACCGATCTTTGTATGGGCACTATGACCATGGGCTCCAAGAACAGCGAACAGGAATCGTTCGAAATCCTCGATCGCTGCTGGGAGGCAGGCATCAACTTCTTCGATACCGCCGAAATCTATCCTGTACCACCCAAAGAGGAATGGATTCATCGTAGCGAAGAAATTGTGGGCAAGTGGCTCAAAACTAAGGAGCGCAGCCATGTCATTATTGCCACCAAAGTGGCTGGCTCTAGCCAGACCTGGTTTAACCCACCCCTGCGTGGCGGCAACACTGGTCTCGACCGCCGCAACATCCGCATCGCCATTGAAGGCAGCCTGCGGCGTCTCCAAACCGACTACATTGACCTGTATCAGACCCACTGGGCTGACCACGATTTTCCCTATGAGGAAACCCTACAAGTACTCACGGAATTGGTTGATGAAGGCAAAGTCCGCATCATTGGCAGCAGCAATGAGTCCCCCTGGGGAACGATGACCGCCGAACATGTCGCCCAATCCGGCGGCTACTGCCGCTATGAAACCATCCAGAACAATTACTCGATCGTGAACCGCCGCTTCGAGGATGCCCTGGCCGATATATGCAAGCGCGAATCCCTCAGTTGCCTGCCCTACTCCCCGCTGGGCGGCGGCGTATGCTCCGGTAAATACAACGGCGACCAAATTCCCGACAATGCCCGCTTCTCCCAATACCTCAAGGGCGAGGGCGAGCGCCAAAAGAAAATGGCCCACCGCTTTGTCAACGAACGCAGCTTGCAAACCGTCGCAAGCCTCATGACGCTCGCCCAGGAACTCTCCATCACCGTCGCCCAACTGTCCCTGGCCTGGTGCCGCCAAAAAGCATTTGTCGGATCCGTCATCTTCGGGGCAACCTCCATCGAACAACTCGACGAAAATCTCAAATCCGCTGACATCTCCCTCGACGAGCAAACCCTCGCGCGCATCGACGAAATCTCCCAGGCCTTCCCCTACCCCTTGGGCTAGCCCAATGGTTGGCACCTATCGCCGATTTCCGGCTTTTCTTCCTAATGTGCCAGTAAGTAGTTGGGGCGTCCCTGACCAGCCATGACGCTCCGCCAGTAGCCGCAGACGCGCCCGGCAAGCGGCCTCCACATCGGCCACAAAAGCCTGCACAGGGCGAGAGGACACAGGATGCCCCAACACCGCCGCACCAGCTTGCTCGACACCTTGTAAAACAAGTACGCCCCTATTTCCATCCACGGCCCAAGCTTCCGCCAATGCTTCCAACGCAGCATGCAAGCAACGAAAAAAAAGAATTTCCAAGCCACCGTGCGCCTCCTGGGCAATGCGCGACACATCCAATGTCCATCCTGCATCTTGCTCGGTTACCAGCCAGGATACGGGACGGGCAAACCCGCTCCCGAGCATCAGCATTCTTGTGGCAGCCCGACGCTCCCCTACCGACCGCAACGCCTGAGAAGCCAGCACCAGCAGATTGCCATCTTCCACAAAAAAACCGGCACGATCCGACGTGTGCTCCAGATATTCGGAAAGCGAATGACTCAGATCCTCAACGCAATCAGCACCCACTGCCACATCCAGCAGCCCCTTGCGCAGAAGGTAATCCTTAATGTAAGCCTTTAGCGAAGATTCGCTACGTACCGTTTCCGGAATCCAGATCACGTCTTACCAATCATGTCCTGAATCGCATTCACAAATTGATTCACATCTCGAAAACGACGGTACACGGAAGCAAACCGCACAAACGCTACCTCGTCGAGCTTCTCCAGGCGATCCATCACCTTCTGCCCGAGAATATCGCTACTGACTTCGCGCTCGTATTCACTCTCGACCTCATCCACCAGCGCATCCACCAGATTCTCGATTTCCATCGAACTGATTGCACGCTTCTCGCAAGCGCGCTCAATCCCGCTAAGAAGCTTCTGGCGATCGAATGCTTCATGCCGACCATCGGTCTTGATTACCTTCAGATGCGCACGCAACACCTCTTCGTAGGTCGTGAACCGATACCCGCAACTCAAGCAGCTCCGCCGACGCCGGGTCGCGTCACCATTACGCGATATGCGGCTATCCAGTACCTTATCTTCCGTATGCGAACATTTCGGACAGCGCATGTTGCCCACCCCTTCTCATGCAATCAGGCAAAAACAGCATGTACCCGCCGCCCCACCTCGTCTACATCAATCGACGGCACCAACGCCACAACCCCACCACCATCACGATTCGCGGCGACAGGCTTAAACGTCCGCCCATCCGCCGAATACAGCACTATTGGAATGGTCTTGGTGTTGGGCATCACGCCCAACATCTCCGCAACCGCCGAGCCATTCATCCCGTCCAGCATCTCATTCAACACAATCACATCCGGACGTTTGACAATGGCTGACTCCAAAGCCTCGGGTCCTTTGATACAGTGCTCCACCAGATGCCCATTGTCGCGTAACCATTTCGTAAGGTTCGCTGCCAGCCCCATATCAGACTCCCCCAGCACCAGCCGCCTGCGCATTCCGTTGGCCGCCGCCTGCTGCTCGCCGCGCCGCAGAAAGATGATCCGCGTTACCTCCATCAATAAATCCTGCGGATCACAGGGCTTGGCAATGAAACCATCCACTTCGACATTCGAAAAGAATTCGGCCATATTGGCACGCGCCGTCAGAACCAACACCGGATAGCGCGGTTTGCCATCCTTTTGCAGGATCTCCTTCAGAAAGCCAATGCCCCCCATACCGGGCATGCTCATGTCGAGAATAATCAGGTCCGGTGCCGTCTCGGCAAGCACGGCCAGTGCCTTCTCACCACTCTCTGCCGTCACCACGTCGTACCCTTCAAAATGCAGAAAATCACGCAGGGTAACGAGCAAACTTGTGTCATCATCCACAAGCAACAGCTTGCGTTTTGCATCATCGGCCATAATCATATCTCCTTATACCGGACCATACTGCCTGTATCGGACAGCCTCATTTCCAAATACCATCCCGATTTCATACACGAAAGTCAAAGGATTTCCGTGCACCCCTCAGGGGCGCTGCGCAAAGGGCAGCCCCCCCAGAAAAGCATTCACCAACCCATCGAGCAACTCTGCCTCATTCCACGGTTTTGATATAATATTCACGCCGAAGTTGCGCAGGATATCTTCCTTGTTACGCCCCAGCGGCGCCCCTGTCATCGCTAGAACAGGAATCCGCCCGGTAGCGGCATCGCTCTTCAGTCGGATAATGACTTCACTACCTTCCATATCGGGCAAGGACATATCCAGCACCACAACATCCGGGACCTCTGTATCAATGCGCCGTAAGGCATCCTCCCCCGTGGCAGCACACAGCACACGATACCCCTGCCGGCTAACCTGCTCCGAAAGCTTCTCACAGACACCAGGCTCATCGTCCACGATCAGTACCGCAGGTGCAGGGGCCACCGGCAACCGGAACCAGATCCGCGTACCGTGGGCTACGCCCGGCGGCGGACTCTCCACCTCCAACGAACCACTGTGAAGTTGAATGATTTCCTTTGATATCGCCAACCCCAGCCCGGACCCACTGGGTTGTTCGCCAACCGTGTAATAGCGTTCTGTGACACGTGCCAGATCCTTGGCGGGGATGCCGACACCATCATCATCCACCGTAACGCGCACATAATCCGGCAACGCAGGATCCTCTTTTAACCGCACCCAGATATGCCCACCCTCCGCCGTGAATTTCAGGGCATTGCCAACCAGATTCAATACCACACGCTCGATCTTCTGGGCATCGCAGTTGACAAACCACAGCTTCTCATCCAGCGTCACATCCAGCGTGATCCCCCTCTGTTCAGCCTGCACCTGTAGCGAATCGGCACTGCCCTGCACCAAACGCCCGAATGGCATGCGTGCCTTTACCAGCGTGAGCGTTTGATTCTCGATCTTGCGCAGATCCAGAATATCATTGACGGTAACCAGCAGACGACGCGAATCTCCCAGTAACATCTCCAGATAGCGGGTTTGATCGTCATTCAATACCCCCGTGACCCCACGCAGCATGTTATTGATGGCATAAATCATCGAAGTCAATGGTGTTCGCAGCTCATGCGAAACATTCGAGATAAATTGCGAGCGATTGCGATCATGCTGCTCGAGTTTCAGAATTGCCTCTTCCAAGGCATCCTGGGCTCGCTTGCGAATCGAAATATCGCGCACAAAAAAACACAACCGGCCCTCTTGCTCGGTATCGAGACGGTTCACCGCAATCTCGGAGGGGAACGAACTGCCATCGCGCCGCCGGCAGGTACCCTCGATCAAGGTATAACGATGCTCGATGAGATTTTTGCGAATCGTGCCAATCACGGCATCGTCAGCCCCCGCAATCAACCGTGGCACCCGCATGCCCAGTAATTCATCGGACGGATAGCGAAAGAAGGATTCGGCCCGATGATTGCATTCACGTACCACGCCACTTGCATCCGTTATCAGTACCGCATCATATACACTCTGCAACAAACGCTGATAGTCGCTCAAATATCCTTGCTCCGCTGCGGAGGTTCGCAGATTCTGCTGGAACGATGTCGTGCCTATCCCCTGATCAGGTAACATGATCTTTACGGTGTCACCATTCTGGCGGATCTTATGTTCCCGATCATCCAACTCAATGCGCATGGTACGCGCTAAATCACCCCTGTTCGGGGAGGCTTGCTGCTTCTGCATAATGTCTCCTATCGATCTTGCGAAATCAGACTCCCGTCCGAACGAAAATGCCGCTGTTCCACAAACTCGGCACCCCCACGATCCACCCTGAAGATCGACCGTGAAAACCGGTTCCGCCCCGATTGATGCACAACCGCCACCGTTCCGTCAGCCCGTGCGCGTATCACCGGTTGGTATAACCGTAAGAGCGGGCCCAACGCAAACGTACCGAACAGCGAACGGCCATCAGGGGACTCGATCACCATAAACGCCTCTTCCCGCCCCTCACGGCTGGCATAGCGAAAACTATACACCAACTCAATATCGCTATAGCCTGGCAACATCTGGCGCAATGCGCGCATCTCGATACCACGCACAACATCAAATGCGAACGTGGCCGACAAATAACCGGCCCCCTCATGCAACAGCACGGCATGCAGCCGGTAATTGCCCGGCCCGAGAAAGTTGTACAACGACGTAATTTCGACAATATCCCGCATCGTCGTGCCGGGCATGATCACAATATCCCGTTGCACACGCTTCCGTTCAGGTTGGCGACCACGCCCGCCTTGATTGCTGCTGATCTCCAACAAGAGCTCCGCATTATGATGTTCACGCCCCAGCACCAGCGGCATCGGACTCTGACTTTGCACCACAACCGTGGCCGCAATCGATTCTCCCACCACATACGAGCGACGCGGCAGCGTGATCCCCATACGCACTTGCCCCATCACAGGCAAAATCCCCAAAAACAGCATGCACGTACCCACCCACCATTGCTTTCTCATACGCACGCCTCCCCCCCCTCGCCCGCAAAGGCCGCCTCGATCGCATCCAACCAGATATGCATCACAACTTGCTGTGCTTCCTGCATGCGCTCCGTTGCCATCCCTGGCACCACGACCTCCACATCGCACAACCCAGCGACACGACCCCCGTCGCGCCCCAGCAACCCCACCACCAGCATCTGCTTTTTCCGTGCCTCCCGTAACGCCAGCACCAGATTCTCTGCTTGTCCACTCGTACTGAAAAGCACGAGCAGGTCACCGGCACGGCCCAGCCCCTCGATCTGACGCGCAAAAATTGCATCGAATCCGAAATCGTTCCCCACACAAGTAAGCAGGGTCCCGTCTGCATTCAAGGCAATGCCTGGCAGCGAGCGACGGTTGCCACGAAAACGCCCCGTCAACTCCTCAGCCATGTGCATCGCCTCGGCAGCACTGCCCCCATTGCCGGCCGTCAACACCGCGCCACCACGCCGCAGGGTCTCGATCAACAACTCCGCGCCACGCTCGATCACAGCGATCTGCTGCTGCAGCGCCAGAATTCCCTCGGCACTCGCCTGCAACTGGGTCCGTATATGCCCCCGGAAACTTTCCTGATCCACTACATACCTCTT
>SLBU01000149.1 GCA_007126175.1 Kiritimatiellia bacterium | reverse complement strand
CGAGGGCGCTGCGCGCGGTAATCTGGCACGGTGGATCTGCGCCTTGCTCGAACCCCATGCGGTGCGCTGCATTAGTGTCCCGGCGCTCTTTCCCAGCGGCCTTTTACGGCAACTTGAAACTGCCGGCATCACGGTCGAAGTGTTAACAAAGGATCCATTCCCGAAACGTCGCAGGAAATCCCATTCCGAATTGGCTTTGATCCGGGAGTCGCAGCGTGCTGCTGTTATTGCTATGCGCGCGGCGATCGGCCTGCTATCGGAGAGTTGTATTGATCGCCAAGGCTTGCTGCAGAGTGGAGATACTGTTGTTACGGCCGAGATGCTTCAGCGCCGGATTGCCGAGATCTTGCTGCGGCACGATTGTTACTGCGGACAGACGATCGTGGCCGGTGGTGCGCAAGGCGCAGATCCACATGAACGCGGCAGTGGGCCCTTGGCGGCGCATCAACCGATCGTGATTGATATTTTCCCCCGGCATCAGGGCCACGGGTACTGCGGCGATATTACGCGGACCGTAGTGAAGGGACAGGCTACGCGCGCCTTGAAACACATGTATCATACAGTCAAGGGCGCACATGCCGCGGCATTGCGGAAGGTACACGCGGGGGCTGCCACCCGTAGTGTACATCAAGCGGCCGTCGATTGGATCGCCAGCCGGGGGTATCTGACCGGTCGCGATGAAAAGGGATTTTATGGATTTATGCATAGTACCGGGCACGGTGTTGGTCTGGCCCTGCATGAGGCACCATCGGTCGGTTGTAATCAGGCCTACCTGCGACTGGGAGATGTCATTACCATTGAACCGGGATTATATTACCCCGGCATCGGGGGGATTCGTCTGGAGGATACCGTGACCGTAACCGCCCAAGGCTGGCGCTATCTCGTGCCTTGCGAAACGTCGTTCGAAATGGCCTGATCAAGCGCGCGTCTGAATGCGCCGGATATCAGCCCCAAGATGCCGTAACTTGCGATCGACGGCTTCATAACCGCGGTCGATCATATCAGCATTCCCGATACGGCTTTCCCCCTGCGCGCAGAGTGCTGCCAGCAGTAAAGAGATCCCGGCACGAATATCGGGGCTATGCAGGCGCGTCGCTTGGAGTTGTGCGGGGCCGCTGACAACCACCCGGTGCGGGTCGCATTGGATAATGCGCGCCCCCATTTCGATCATGCGATCCACGAAATACATGCGGCTCTCAAACATTTTTTCGAATAGCAGTGTCGTGCCCTGCGCTTGCGTGGCTAACACGAGCGTAACCCCCAGTAGATCAGACGGGAAATTGGGCCAGGGGCCATCCTCGATTTTTGGAATCGCAGCTCCAAAGTCATTTTGTACGGCCAGCGTCTGATTGGCAGGTACGAGCAAGCGCGACCCCTCCAGATGCCATTGCACACCAAGTTTGGCCCAGTGTCGCTCAATGACCGCAAAATCATGCGGTTCAACCCCTTCCACCGTGAGTGCGCCCCCCGTCAGTATGGCCGCCGCAATAAAACTGGCCGCTTCCACGCTGTCCGATGCAATGCGATGGTTAACCCCATGTAGTTTCTTGACCCCCTGGATGATGAGGCGATTTGTACCCACTCCGCTAATGGTGGCCCCCATGGCGTTAAGCATCCGGCAGAGATCTTGTACATGCGGTTCGCAGGCGGCATTGAAGATCGTTGAAGTTCCCGGTGCCAGGACCGCGGCCATGATAATATTCTCGGTTGCGGTAACACTGGCCTCATCCAGGAGAATATCGGCTGCGGCGAGGGTGCCCCGCGTAAAGGTACAACTACCTGCTGCATTCCGGCCGATACGGATACCAAGCTGGCGTAGTCCATCGAGATGGGTATCGAAGCGTCGGCGGCCGATGCTGTCGCCCCCAGGGCGCGCAATCACAGCCTTGCCGTGGCGGGCGCACAACGGACCCGCAAACAAGAGCGACGTACGCACCTGCCGGCAGAGTGCGGGATCGGGTACGCGCTTGCGGATCCCCTTGCTACATAGCGACACCTGATGCGCTTTGCGGGCAATGTGTACCCCCAAGCCGTCGAGGATGCGCAGCATCGACTCGACGTCGCGAATGGCAGGCAGATTCCGCAGCGTGACAACCTCGTCTGTCAACAGGCAAGCTGCCAACATGGGCAAAGCTGCATTCTTGTTTCCGGGGCTGCGGTGCACACCTTGAACGGTGCGCCCGCCCCGGATGACGAATTCCGACATACCCCACCCTCCCTACTTGGCGACTCTGGAACCGTTGAGATCCCGTCGGGCATTAGTTGCGAACACTGTGAACCGTCTTGACGACGTGATCCACCGTGAATCCGAATTGCTCCGCGAGTACACCACAGGGGGCCGAAGCACCAAAATGGTTCATGCAGATATAATGGGCACCATCGCCCACATATTTTTCCCACCCCATGGACGCTGCGGCCTCGATCACCACGCGAACCGGGCACTGCTTGGGAATCGTGGCGGCCTGATAGGCTTCGTCCTGCTGGTCGAACAGTTCCCAGGAAGGCATACTCACGACGCGTACGCAACACTCCGAGGCAAGTTGCTTGGCGGCATTGAGCGCTAATTCCACCTCGGATCCGGAGGCGACCAGCGTAACGTCCGGATCCACGCTTTCGCTTTGCCAGAGCACATAGGCCCCCTTACGCAATTCTGTGGCTGCGGGGTATACACTACGGTCGATCACATTAAGATTCTGCCGGGTCAGCAAGATCGCGCTCGGCCCTTGCTTGTTCTCGAGCGCGGCGACCCAGGCGGCGGCCGTTTCCGTCGGGTCGGCGGGTCGTAATACGGTTACCCCCGGCATGCAGCGCAAAGAGGCAAGCTGTTCGACGGGTTCATGTGTGGGGCCATCTTCGCCCACATAGAAGCTGTCGTGCGTAAAGACATAGATCACGGGTAGCTTCATAATTGACGCCAGCCGTACCGCCGGGCGCATGTAATCCACGAACACAAAGAAGGTGGCCCCGAAGATTCGGAAGCCGCCATGCAACGCCACCCCGTTCATGATGGCACCCATGCCATGCTCGCGTACCCCGAAATGGAAATTGCGCCCCGCAAAATCCCCCTTTTGGATACTGCCGAACTCGTTCATGAGCGTCTTGGTGCTAGGTGCCAGATCGGCCGAACCGCCAACAAGCTGCGGCACCGCTGCTGCCAAGGCCTGGATTACAGCCCCACCCGCCGCGCGTGTGGCTTGCGGTTTGGTGGGATCGAAGTGCGGCAAGCGTTCAGCAAGGTCTGTTGGCAGGACATCCTGCAAGGCATCCTCCCAGGCCGAGGCCCTTTCGGGATACGCGCCGGTATAGGCCGTAAACAGTTTGTTCCATTTGGCATGTTTGCGTTGCAGGCGTGCGCGCCGCGCTGCGAATAGCTCCCGTACTTCGGCGGAAATGTAGAACGGCTGGTCTTCCGGCAGGCCTAATTCACGTTTGCTGAGGACAACTTCTTCGGCACCCAGCGGTTCGCCATGCACAGAGGCCGTATCTGCTTTATTGGGGCTGCCTTTGCCAATCGTCGATGTACAGATAATAATGGTCGGTCGGTCGTCTGAACGCCGAGCTTTGCGGATGGCTTTGTCAATCTCATCGAAATTGTGGGCATCCACTTGCAGAACATTCCAATTGTACCCCTTGAAACGGCGGGGCACATCATCACTGTAAGCCAGGCTTGTGCGCCCTTCAATCGTGATACGGTTGTCATCATAAAAGAGAATGAGCTTATTGAGGCCCAGATGACCTGCGCTGGAAAAGACTTCGTGGCTGATGCCTTCCATCAAGTCGCCATCGCCACAGAATACATATGTGTGGTGATCGACGATCTCGTGCTCATCCGTGTTGTAGCGTGCGGCGAGCATCTGTTCGGCGATGGCCATGCCGACGGCATTGCCGCAGCCTTGTCCGAGTGGCCCTGTGGTGGTCTCCACGCCGGGGGTATCCCCTACTTCCGGATGTCCGGGTGTCATGCTTTCCCATTGCCGGAAGCGTCCGAGTTCCTCGAGAGGAAGCGCATACCCGGAAAGGTGCAGTAAGCTGTAGATCAACATGGAGCCATGCCCACCGGAAAGCACGAATCGATCGCGGTCTGGCCACGTTGGATCCGCAGGGTCATGTTTCAGGTACTGCAGCCAAAGCACCGCAGCAACATCGGCCATGCCCATTGGCATGCCCGGATGGCCAGAATTGGCGGACTGTACGCCATCCATGGCAAGCCCGCGAATGGTGTTGGCCGCAAGCTGTAAGTCTTTTTTCGAAAGTTTCGTAGACATGGGTATCCTTTCTGTAGTTTCAAGGTGCAAAGCGATTTGAACCGGGGGACATCTGAGCTAGCGATGTTTCTCACAATTCGTGCATCTTGTCGAGCCGGAACTCAGCAAAAAAGAACGCGCAGGGCAAGTGATCCTCACCCTGCGCGTCATTGGTTACAAGCTTTACTTGCTAGTCCTCGCTAATGCTCTCGTGTGGAATCAGGGTTGCGTAATCTTCGATGGTGCCGCTATTCAGGCAGCACTCGATGATCTGTTTGCCGAGTGGCATAAGGTCATCGGTTAAGAACTGCTTGATTTCGCGCTTGAAGAAGTCGTGCAGGATCGTTGCGCCTTTGTCGTAGGCTTCATCCCCCACTTCCGGCTGCAAGTTCACCTTGAAGAACCAGGCTCCGATGCTGCGGCCTTCAACTGTGATACTATCAGGATTCCAGCCCAGCAGCGGACAGCGGCAAGCCGAAACCTGCGACGGACTGAATTTTGCACCACCACGACGCGCCATGTACTCACGGGTAATCCATTGCGGCATAAAACTCACTTCCCAGGCACCAACGTGCTGGTTCGGTGTCACGATGTACTTGACCTTCGGGGTATCCAGAATCTGCTTCAACAGCAGATTGGCCTGGTCTACGCGGCGTCCCGTTGCGAAAGGCCAGTACGAGCCAACGCCTTCGCTGGACATGCCTTCTGTATCCACAATACTTGGGTTGGCATGTCCACGAGGCGCAACCAAGCGCCATAGCCATGCCAGGGAAGGCGGTAGCAGATGGAACATGCCCAGAATGCCATAAGTTGGCTTCTCCTTGGTGCAAGGTGGGCAACGAACACCAAACGAACGAATATCGATGTCGAGTGTGCCGCGATTCACATTCGGCACAATATCGGCTGGTACCACAACCCGTGGATTGGGACACGGAACGCCGGGTTCATCCATAATATGTTCCCAAATCAGGGCCGAGCAATCCGGCTTCGCATCGATGTTCAGAAATAAGAGCGGCTTGGGCGGATGAATCGTCAGCTTCTCCAAATGCGGGTCAACGCCATATTTCGTGATGTGGTTGACGCGCACGAACCAGGCCTCTTCTGCATCCGTCAAGGTAAGCTTGCCATTTCCCTTGTCAATCGACGGATGGCACAAGGCCATATCATCGGTGACAGGACGGATTTTGCAGAACTGTGGGATCGTCAAGGTACGTTCTTCTCCACTCAGGATGTTTTTGCCCAAAAGCATGCTGCCATCTTCTTGACGGTGTGGAATTTCGAGCATCTCGCTCTTGCCACCACCACTGGCACCTTCGTGGGATATACCGATACGGTTTTCGTAGGGTGTAATGACCTGCGCGGCCGAGCAGTGCATCGTCACCCACTCCTCTTTTTCGCCGAGATGCAGCAACACACCGTAGATACCCTTCTTGGCACTGGGCCCCGGATACAGGTTATAGCTGAATAACTCATGCATGCCCGGAATACGGTTGTGTACCACAACCTGCTTGCCACTCAAGTGCGTGTGGCGGAAAGGCGGCGCAACGTAAATAATCGCTTTGGGCTCAAAGTCGGCGGGCAGTTCATCGGCCGGGATGATGCCTTGCAGCATGGCAAGACCCAGAGCGAAGAAACCAGCATTTGCGGGACAGATCGCTAATGCATCCTTACCTTTGCCTTGCATTCCGGCAATGAAGGGAAATACGGCAAGGTCCTGTCCTTTCATCCATGCAAAGGTCTCCTGGCGCAAACCGTCAAATGGTTTGCCGTAGCGCTCTTGAAAGGTAGGCTTGTTCGTAGGACGATTGTCGCCGATGACCATACAGTCTGGATCGCGGCGGCGCATGTATACTTCGTTGTAATTTGCGCTGATACCATTTTTCACCTTG
>SLBU01000044.1 GCA_007126175.1 Kiritimatiellia bacterium | reverse complement strand
TTCGGGCGTGCAGGCTTGCAAGTCCTTGCGTGAGGAAGGGTATGAAGTGGTGCTGGTGAACAGCAACCCGGCCACGATCATGACCGATCCCGAATTTGCCGACCGGACCTACCTGGAACCGCTGGATGTGGATGTGTTGACCGAGATTATCCGGCGCGAGCGTCCGGATGCCTTGTTGCCGACTTTGGGCGGGCAAACGGCGTTGAATCTGGCCATGAATCTGGCGGCGGCTGGCGTGCTGGAACGGCACGGCGTAGAGATGCTGGGGGCCCGGGCAGAGGTCATTCATAAGGCAGAGGATCGTAACGCCTTTAAAGAGGCGATGGGAAAAATTGGCTTGGATCTGCCGCGCAGCAGGTCGGCGCACAACATGGAGCAAGCCTTGGCGGCGCGCGATGAGCTGGGGGCGTTTCCGCTGGTGATTCGTCCGGGCTTTACGCTGGGGGGAACGGGTGGCGGGATCGCCTACAACGACGAGGAGTTCCGGGAGATTGTACGGCGCGGTCTGTTCTATAGCCCCACTTCCGAGGTATTGATCGAGGAGTCGATCCAGGGCTGGAAGGAATTCGAGATGGAGGTGATGCGCGACCGCAAGGACAACTGCGTGATTATCTGTTCGATCGAGAATCTCGATCCGATGGGCGTGCACACGGGCGATAGTATTACGGTGGCGCCTATTCAGACGCTGACGGATCGCGAGTATCAGCGGATGCGCGATGCCTCGTTTGCGGTGATGCGCGAGATTGGGGTGGAGACCGGCGGATCGAACGTGCAGTTTGCAATTCATCCGGAGAATGGCCGGATGGTGGTGATCGAGATGAACCCACGGGTGTCGCGGAGCTCAGCGCTGGCTTCCAAGGCGACGGGGTTCCCGATTGCCAAGATTGCCGCCAAGTTGGCGGTGGGCTATACGCTGGACGAGATTCAGAACGACATCACGCGTGAAACCCCGGCCTGTTTCGAGCCTACGCTGGACTATGTGGTAACCAAGGTGCCGCGCTTTGCGTTTGAAAAGTTTACGGCGGCAGATGATACCTTGGGGACGCAGATGAAGTCGGTGGGGGAGGCCATGAGTATTGGCCGTACGTTCAAGCAATCGTTCCAGAAGGCGATGCGTTCGCTCGAGACGGGTCGCTACGGGTTCGGGGCCGATGGGAAGGATGGAGGCTGGGAATCGCATAACGACGAAAGGCTTGCGGAGTTACTTCGCCGTCCCAATGCGGGTCGGGTTTTTGCGGTGCGGGCGGCTTTCCGGCGCGGCTGGACGGTGGAGCGGGTCTTTGATCTCACGCGGATCGATCGTTGGTTCCTGCGCCAGTTCGAAGAGTTGGCGCAGTATGAAGATGAGATTCGTAGTGCCGGCAGTGTGATGCATTTACAGCAGGATGTGGCATTTTTCAGGCAGATCAAAGAGTTTGGCTATTCGGATCGCCAGATTGCGTACTTGCTGAAGACCACCGAGGATGTGGTTCGTGCGGCGCGTGAAGAGATTGATTTGCAGCCGATGTATGGTTTGGTTGACACCTGTGCGGCGGAGTTTGTGGCGTACACGCCGTATTTCTATTCGACGTATGGGCAGGGTGGTGAGGCTCCGCCTTCGCAACGTGAGAAGATTATGATTCTGGGCGGGGGGCCCAATCGCATCGGGCAGGGGATTGAGTTTGATTATTGTTGTGTGCACGCCTCTTTTGCCTTGCGGGACGCCGGGTATGAAACCGTCATGGTCAACAGCAACCCGGAAACGGTGAGTACGGACTACGATACCAGCGATCGTCTGTATTTTGAGCCCTTGACGCTTGAGGATGTGTTGCATATTTACCGGCACGAGGGATGCTCTGGTGCGATTGTCCAGTTCGGGGGCCAGACGCCGCTGAATTTGGCAGCATCGCTGGAGCAGAATGGCGTAAAGATTATCGGCACGCGCCCGGCTGATATCGAGGCGGCCGAGGATCGGAAGTATTTCCAGGAACTGGCGAATCGCCTGGGGATTGCCCAGCCAAAAAATGGTTTGGCGACGAGTGTGGCTGAGGCCGAGGCGGTAGCGGGCGAAATAGGCTATCCGGTGCTGATGCGTCCTTCCTTTGTGCTTGGCGGTCGTGCGATGGTGATCGTGTATAACGATGAGATGCTGCGCCGCTATATGACCGAGGCGGTGGAGGTTTCGGAAGATCGCCCCGTGTTGATTGATCGTTATTTGGAGGATGCGGTTGAGGTGGATGTGGATTGCATCAGCGATGGCGAAACTTCGGTGCTCGGTGCGATTATGGAGCACGTCGAATTGGCAGGCATTCATTCGGGCGATAGTGCCTGTACGATTCCTTCCCCGAGCCTCTCGGATGCGGTCAAGGAGACGATTCGGCAGCACACCTTTGCCTTTGCCAAGGCCTTGCACGTGTGTGGTTTGATGAATGTGCAATATGCCGTCCATGAGGGTACGGTCTATGTGTTGGAGGTCAATCCACGGGCCTCTCGGACGGTTCCGTTTGTGAGTAAGGCGATTGGGGTGCCGTTGGCCAAGCTGGCGGCGCTGGTGATGGCAGGCTACAAATTGCGGGATCTAGGGTTCACGCAAGAAGTGGTACCGAAGCACTATTCTGTAAAGGAGGCGGTATTCCCGTTTGTGCGCTTCCCGGGGATTGATGTGATTCTGACGCCGGAGATGAAATCCACCGGCGAGGTAATGGGCATGGACCGGACCAATGGAATGGCCTTTCTCAAAAGCCAGATGGCGGCCGGGAACCGCTTGCCGGAAGGCGGCGCGATTTTTGTGAGTGTGCGCGACCACGACAAACCGGCACTGGAGGAGTTAGGGCCGCGCCTGGAGAAACTTGGCTACACGATTTATGCCACATTGGGCACCAGCACCGCTTTGCGCGAGAAGGGCATTGCCTCGCAAGCGTTGTTCCGGATTTCGGATGGGCGACCGAATGTGATTGATCTCGTGGAAGAGAAGGCCGTGGGGTGGATTATCAACACGCCTTCGAGTGGTCCGGTGCCGCGCATGGATGAGATTCGGATGCGCTCGCATGCGGTGATCCGGGGAATCCCGATCACGACGACCGTGGATGGATTGCGCGCGGCGGTCAATGGTTTGGAGGCATTACAACAGAACCGGGGCATTGATGTGTGCAGTTTACAGGAATATCATCGGGGATTGCCGCGCGTGAAACTTCCGCAAAAGCAGAGCGAGGTGCAGGTATGAGCAGGGATTGGAAGACATTACGGGAAAAACGCGCATTTCTGGCATTGGCCGATGGCACAATTTACCGGGGCATCTCAGTGGGGGCGGCACGCGATCAGGTGGGTGAGGTTGTTTTCAATACGGGGATGAGTGGGTATCAGGAAATTCTGTCGGATCCTTCGTATGCCGGGCAATTTGTTACCATGACCTATCCGCAGATTGGCAATACGGGAATGAATGCCGCGGATATGGAGTCGCGCGATTTATTCTTGCATGGTTTTGTGATCCACGAGTTACACGATGCCAGTAACTGGCGCAGCGAAAGCGGTCTGGCAGCCATGTTGCGAGAAAAGGGGATACCGGCTGTTGCGGGCATCGACACGCGGGCCTTGACGCGTCACCTGCGTGATGGGGGCACGCAGAAGGGCTATTTGTCGGTCTGTGGCAGCGTGGATGTGGATGCCGCCGTGGCAAAAGCGCGCGAATGGGAAGGCTTGGATGGGCAGGATTACGCGTCCCGGGTCACCTGCACGGCGTCTTATGCTTGGGATCCCGACGGCAGCTTGAGCAGTTCCTGGGGGATGCCTGCGGCGTTGCCAGCATGCGATCTGAACGTCGTGGCTTACGATTTTGGGATCAAGTGGAATATCCTGCGTGGTTTACGCCAATGTGGCATGCAGGTGACGGTTGTGCCGGCCAAAACGTCTGCGGAGGATGTACTGGGGTTGCGGCCCGATGGGGTATTTCTTTCGAATGGTCCGGCTGACCCGGCCGCTGTGGATTATGCTGCCAACAATATCCAGGCATTGCTCGGGCGGGTACCGCTGATGGGAATCTGTCTTGGGCACCAGTTGTTGGGAATTGCCCTTGGCTGCAAGACCTACCGCATGAAATTCGGGCATCATGGTATCAATCACCCCGTCATGCGGCTGGATACGCGTGCCGTGGAAGTGACATCGCAAAATCATAACTTTGCGATTGATGGTGATAGCCTCGGCAGCGATGTTGCGGTCACGCATATCAATTTGAATGATCAGAGTGTGGAGGGACTGCGCAGTCGAACGGTACCTGCTTTTTCGGTGCAGTATCACCCCGAGGCAGGGCCTGGCCCACACGATCCGTTCTATCTGTTCAACCTGTTCCGTGAAAGCATGCTGCACCGAATGGCGTAACGATTGCGTCTTGATTCGCGGGCTGCGGTGTAATACGTTCAAAAAAACAAGACAGAAGGAAGCATAGGAGGCGCAGATGCAATATGGCAGAGTTTTGCTGGTTGCGGGGGTATTGTTGGCTGGTTGCGCCACAACGCCCAAGACGGTTGAGGTGCTTGAGGTTTCGCCGCAGGAGGCGGTTGATCGGCAGGCCGAAGTTGCCCAGCAGGCGGGAGGCTTTGTGGCCGTGGGGATGGGTTCTTCGTTAACGCTGCCTTTGGCACAGGATAAGGCGATTCGCCGTGCCCGCCAGGCATTGGCGGATGCCGTACAGGAGCGGGTCGCGAAGCTGCAGGCGCAATATCTGGACACGGCGGGGGCATCCGATCCGGAATTCATTGAAGACTGGTTTGCGGGGGTATCGCGGTATCTCCGGGACTTGATTGTGGGGGGGGCTCGCCCTGTTGTGGAGAAAAGCCAGATCGATGAGGGGCTATCGACCGTCTGGGTTCTGATGGTGGAGGATCCCGGAACGATTGTGCAAGCCATGGAAATGCATGGGGTCTCCAATCGGCAACTGTACGAGCTCGTACGGGGCTCCGCCGCGTATCGCGCCTTACTGGCGGATGCCGAACGCTTTGGCTCGTACCGCCGTAATCTCGATCGCTCGCGCTTCTGATTGGCGTGGTTTAGCTATCGTCGGGTTCAATGTGAACCACGGCGTCGAGAATCTCGAAATTTCCCTGCACGAGGGTCTGTCGGACGGTATCGGCGATATCGTGGCTTTCGCGGACGGTAAGATTGCCGGGTACGAGCACATGCAAATCGAGGAAGAAGCCGGGGCCATTGCGCCGGCTGCGTACTTTGTGGGTATCGGTAACACCTGGGACGGCGCAAACGGCCGTTGCGATGTCCGCGCGTTTGTGGGCAGGAAGGCTTTCGTCCATCAGTTCTGCCACGGCGCCGAGAATAATGCGGGTGGCGGCAAAGAGAATGAGTGCTGAAACGATCACGGCCCCGGCGGGATCGATGAAGCGCAGTTCGGGGAAGATCATGGCCGCGGCAATGGCCGCGGCCGCGGGTAGGGAACTAAGAGCATCCGAGCGTTGATGCCAGGCATTGGCCGAGAGCGCGCGCGAGTGGTATTTGCGTGCACTGTGGCTCGTCCATTGGAACATGGCCTCTTTGGTGACAACGGTGAGGATTGCGGCCACCAGGGTATACCAGGCAGGTGTGGTTCCGTTCCCTGCGTGCATGGCCTGCCAGGCGCGCAACACCAATCCGCCCGCCACGGCCACCAGCGATAGGCCCATCGCAATCGTCACGAGAGCTTCCATGCGCCAGTGCCCATAGGGATGGCGTTCGTCGGCGGGGGCACTCCAGTAGCGCACCCCAACCAGAATGCCAACATCCGAAATGCAATCCGAAATGCTGTGCACCGCATCGGCCACCAGTGTCTGGCTCTGGCCGAGCAGCCCCAGCAACAATTTGCCGGCACTGAGCACGATGTTCAGCATGAGCGTCCAGCGCGTTGTGCGGGCCACACCTGCCGATGCGCGCGTGTAAACGTGAGAGCTGTTTGCGGGGGGATACATGTGTTTTTACCGGATGGGGCGCCCTACCGAGAAGCGTCGGGTTTCCCCCTGGTACTCCAGGACGACGAAACCGCGGCCGAATTCGCGCACGGTGAGATTCTCGATGCTTTCGTTGAGCCCCACGACCTTTCCGTTGATGATTGCCGAACCGCCGTTGCCGGCCCCGATGACACCAGAGACCTGCACCTCCGGCCAGACGATGGGGGCGGGCGGAGGGGTTGGTTTTGTCGGCGGGGGCGCTGCGTCTACACGGGGCGGGGCGG
>SLBU01000122.1 GCA_007126175.1 Kiritimatiellia bacterium | reverse complement strand
TCCACCAATGCACCATCCGGCGACACACCGGAGAGCACCAAGCCCGCAGCTTCCAGTTTCTCGCGGTAGGCATTATTGAACTCATAACGGTGGCGATGGCGCTCCGCAACCTCGAGGGTTCCATAACAAGCGGCGGCGACGGTTCCCTCACGCAAAGCACAGGGATACGCCCCCAGGCGCATGGTGCCCCCCTTGCGCGCAATGCCGCGCTGCGCTTCCATCAGATCAATCACCGCATGCGGCGCATCCGCATCAAACTCACTACTGTTCGCCCCCGTTAACCCTGCAACGCCACGAGAGAATTCAATCACGGCACACTGCATTCCCAGACAAATCCCGAAATACGGGATGCCCTGTTCGCGCGCATAACGCACGGCGGCCAACTTGCCCTCGATGCCACGATCCCCAAAACCACCCGGCACCAAAATCCCGTGCACCCCCGCCAACAATGCCCCTGCACCTTTCGCCTCGACCTCTTCGGATTCGACCTGCCGCACAGTCACCTTCACCTCATGGGCGATGCCCGCATGCGTCAGGGCCTCATAGATACTCTTATAGGAGTCCTGCAAGCTGATGTATTTCCCGACAACGGCAATTTCCAACGCACCGGCCGGCGCTTGAATCAGCGTAGTCACCATTTGTCGCCAATCATCCAGATCGAGCCGATCCACATGCAGCCGCAGCAGTTCCAGAATGTACACATCCAGATCCTGCTCCGCGAGCGAGAGCGGTACCTCGTAAATCGAATGTGCCACATCCTGCTCCTCAATCACCAACTGCCGCTCCACATTGCAGAACAAGGCCAGTTTGTCCTTCTGCTCCTGATCCATGGGGCGCTCACAACGACAAATCAGAATGTCCGGAATAATACCAATCGAACGCAGGATCCCCACGGACTGCTGCGACGGCTTCGTCTTCATCTCTCCAGCTGCACTGATATACGGCACTAGCGTCACATGCAGAAAAAGACCATTCGTACGCCCAAGCTCCTGGCGCAATTGCCGAATCGCCTCGAGAAATGGCAACGATTCGATGTCACCAACCGTGCCTCCAATTTCGGTGATCACAAAATCCACATCATCGCCATCAAGCGAAAGAATCGCATCCTTGATCGCGTCGGTAACATGCGGAATCACCTGCACAGTCTTGCCGAGGTAACCGCCTTCGCGCTCGCGCGAGATCACATCGCTATAAATGCGGCCCGTTGTGAAATTGCTCTGCTTCGTGCAGTAGGTTCCTGTGAATCGCTCGTAATGCCCCAGATCCAAATCTGTCTCGGCCCCGTCGATCGTCACATATACTTCCCCGTGCTGATACGGGGACATCGTGCCGGGATCTACATTCAGATACGGATCCAGCTTCTGCATCCGCACCCGGTATCCGCGCCGTTGCAATAAAAGCGCCACTGAAGCGGCCGTCAGACCCTTACCCAATGAGGATACAACCCCACCTGTCACAAATAAATGTTTCGTCATGCTTCCCCCGGAATGCGCTACCACATCCTTGCCGATGCTGATCGATTTCCGGCCATCTCCGTGGTGAGACACACCGCACGAGAAGAGATCATATCGGCTTCTCTTCCCTCGGGGAGGGCACTCTGAACCCACAATACGGGATTGTCAATCCTAATCCGGAATCCCCCAAAATCAGGCTGTCGGCAGGGGGGGCTTCGTCCCGTCTTTCGCCTCATCCGCGTCGGACTCCCCCTCTTCACGCCCGCGTTTGAATTCCTTCAAACTACGCCCCAGTGAACGGGCAAGTTCCGGCACGCGCTTGGCTCCGAACAACAGTAACACAATCGCCAATACAATCAGTAATTCATTCAATCCCGGTCTCATACCATCTCCTCCTAGCTGTACATTTACACTTACTGCAGTCTCCCGCATGTGCCGGCCGATTACAAGACCTTTCAAACCAAATAACGAGGCCGATTCCGTTCTCTTTCAATCCGGTTGAACATCGATTGCATGATCCGCAGATATAAACTCTCCCCGGCGAGCTTATCCTCGACGCCTTCATCAATATTCGGATTATCGTTGATTTCGATCACACAGGCCTGCCCGTTGACCTCCTTCAAATCGACACCATAAAGACCGTCCCCGATCAACCCCGCCGATTTTACGGCAGCCTTGAGTATGGCCGGCGGCACCGCCCCGAGCGCAATGGTTTCGTGCTGCCCGATGATGTCGTGCGCAGCGGTCTGATTCCAGTTGTAGATTTGCCAGTGTCCGCGCGCCATGTAATATTTACAGGCAAACAACGGCTCCTGATCCATAATGCCAATGCGCCAGTCAAAGGTGGTTTCCAGAAACGCCTGGGCAATGACAAGGTCACTCCGTTCTACCATTGTCCGCAGTCGTTCCCGTAACTGATCGTAATCATCCACCCGGAACACCCCCAACGAAAAGGCACTTTCCGGAAGTTTCAGCACAACGGGGTAGACCATGTCTGGCGGTAACGGCCCGCTGAGATGCTCCTTGCGAAGCAACCAGCTACGCGGTTGCCGAATCCGGCCCCGTGTCAGGCGTTCATGCAGATAGATCTTGTTCGAGCAATACAGGATCGACCAGGGATCATCAATCACAACCAGCCCCTCCGTGTAGGCGTGCCGCGCAAACCGGTAGGTGTGGTTCTCAATCGCGGTCGTCTCCCGTATGAACAGCGCGTCAAATTCACTGATCCGACGATAGTCCATTTTGCCGATAAACTCCACCGCAAACCCGGTTTGCTCGGCCGCCCGCCGGAACAGGCGCAAGGCATCCGGGCAGGAGGGCGGCGTTTTCTCCTCGCTATTGACAAGAATCGCCAAGTCATAACGATAATGCTTCAGGCGCGTACGTCGGTGCCGTTTCCGGTCAAAATACGCCGTCAGTGCCGGACGAACCTGCTCGGGATGCCGCAAGAGCACATGGCTCAAGTTCAAGACCGAAACTTTCCGCAGGCGCCAATCCCCATCCGGTCCGCGACCAAAACGCAACGTGAAAAATGGCAATTGAAACAATGCAAATAGCTTGCGCCCCAAATCGCTATACTTCGCATCCGGCGTGTAGCCCAGTAACACGGTAATTTCGAATTCCCCCAGCCCGGATTGGTTGAGGCGCTCCACCAGATACGCATCAATCTCTTCCACCACGCGCTGCGCAATCGCAAGGTTGCGCATGTCATTTACCGTCGTCACCGTTGGCAGAATCCGCTGGTTGCGGGCCGTCCCCAGCAACGAAACATAATACCCGACCGTATGGCTTTTATAGGAGCTGCAAAGATTCAAGACATGAAAGCGCTCGCTATTGCGAAAGCGATCTTCCGTCAGGTAGACATCTGCACCAACCACCTCGACGCCCGGGATCTCCATCATCGGCCATCGATCCAACCGATCCACAACAATGACATTGCCGGCTATCGGCCAAGGCGCAGCTTCCCCCCCGGGCAGTCGATACACCATCCGATAGGCAGACTCTCCGGGCGCATAATAATCCTCCAGCATCCCCGACTCGCAAAAACCATAGCGCCGATACCACTGCAGCAGCCGTTCATCACTGGATTCCGCCTCAAGCGAAACGCGTGTGCAACCCCGTGCACGCGCCTCAGCCAGCACATGCTGCAACAAGAGATGGCCCGCTCCGCTGCCACGATGCTTGGGCAAAACCGCAATCGAATACAGACGCAGGGTCTGCTTGTAATAGAAAAGCGTTGCCGCGCCGAGCGGCACGGCGTCCTGCGCCCCCTCCACAATCAGCACACGTTGACCAGCACTGATAAGACTGTGGCGCAACGAACGGCGTGTGCTCCGACGCGACGCCGGGAAACAGATCCCCTCCAATTCCACCAGAAACCCTAAATCCGACTCAGTCGCATCGCGTACATGCATAGTATGGCTTTCCACTCACCGCCCCACCATGGGACAAATAGAAGTAAATCATTTGGTGATCTTGCCCCAAAATGCAAGACTTTCCATTCACGTGCGCTCCCTAGTGTCATCCATGCGAAATCTAGGCGAAATACCTCTGAATCTCGCTGACTCCTGCCTGTTAATAACTTGTCAACAACCCAAACCCACTAAATTTTTCCTCAATGCCACTATATATTGTGGTCATACTTGCACGCACACCACAATCCATCAGCCCCACACTCCCAAATGACAAAAACATACATATCTCGCTCATCAACAAGATGTTACGATATTTGCATGCGTCTGGATTAGCAAAAACAAAAGTAGCGAGTTGGTCCGCGGAATGCAGGAGCATACAAACCGCCACGATTTTCGCGGCCAAAAGACACCCGCAAGGTCTTGTTCACAAAAATCAAAATTACCCGGAGTAATGGACAGCGATTCGCGTTTCGATTTTTGCCTGCCAAGTGGATTTTCATACAACTATTGCCCCTTCCCAAAGCGCAATACCGCAAATACTTGCGTCTCTCCAGCATACCCAAGTCAAAACAGCGTCAAGAGGGCTCACCTTCAGATCGAAGCGGTGCGCCCCTGCATCTCCCGCTCAGGAAGCAGGCACCAAGAGCTTGAGCTGAGACTGCAATTTCTCCTGCTTGGCCACCAGCTCGTCGCGCGTCGCACGGACATTTGCCACCACAGCAGACGGAGCCTTATCCACGAATTTCGCATTTCCAAGTTTGGCATTCGCACCAGCTACAAATTTTTCGACTTTGGCGATTTCTTCCCTTACGCGAGCCCGTTCAGCCTCAAGATCAATCACGCCTTCCAATGGCAGATAAATCATACCCAGCGGGGAGAGCAAACCCGCCCGACTCTGCTCCGGGGTCGGATGGTCCGTAATGGTAACCTCCGATGCACGCAACCCCGCCAGCAGCGCGGTTCGGTCAGACTCCAAGCGGGCATATGTCGCGGCATCGTCCGGCCGGATCACGAACGGCAACTTTTCGGCTGGCGCCAAGCCGTAATCAGCGCGTAACTGGCGCCCTAGGCGGATCAATTCATGGCGGGCATCCACATACGCACCATCCGCCGCCGAAATCCCCCCTTGCGCCAGAACCGATGCATCCAGCGTCTGCGGCCACGGAGCCCGCACAATCGTATCGGATGCACTGGATGCATAGCCCATCGCATGCCAAAGCTCCTCGGTTACGAATGGCATGAATGGATGCAACAAACGCAAGGCACCCGCAAAACAATAATGCATAATCTGCAGCGTTTGCACGCAAGCTGCCTCATCATCCCCCTGAAACACGGTCTTTGTATACTCGAGATACCAATCGCAGAACTGGTGCCAGACAAACTCATAAAGCGCCGCCGCGGCATCATTAAAACGATACTTCTCCAAATTCTCGGTAACACTCTCGATCGCAGCCTCATACCGCAACAGAATATGCGCATCATCCGCACGCACCTGATCCGAGGTCAGCGCAAGCGCAAGCGCCCAATCCCCGCAAGGCCGTGCTTCGCTGTGCATCCGCATAAAACGCGCTGCATTCCACATCTTGGTACCGAAATTTCGCCCGATTTCGAACTTCTCGCGCGAAACATACACATCTTGCCCTGTCGCGGTCAGCATCATCAAACTGAACCGCAAAGCATCCGCGCTGGTTTCCTCGATGATCGAAAGTGGATCGATCGAATTCCCCAGGCTCTTGCTCATCTTGCGCCCCTGGTCATCGCGCACGGTGCCATGAATATAAACCGTGCGGAAAGGCACCTCCCCCACAAACTCCAGACCAGCCATCACCATCCGTGCCACCCAGAAAAAGATGATTTCGGAAGCGGTGGCCAGATCGTGCGTCGGGTAATAGGTCTGCAGCGCATCCGTCTTCTCGGGCCACCCCAGCGTGCTGAAGGGCCATAACCAGGAGGAAAACCACGTATCCAGCACATCCGTTTCCTGTTCAATCGATGCACTGTTACATTTGGGGCACTTTTGCGGTTGTCCCTTGGCAGCCCACTCAGTGTTGCAATCCACGCACGTAAACACAGGGATACGGTGTCCCCACCAGATTTGCCGCGAGATACACCAGTCGCGGATGTTCTCCATCCACTCCCGATACACCTTTGTCCAGCGATCGGGCACAAACGTCACGCGACCATCATCTACGGCCGCCAGCGCCGGTTCGGCCAAAGGCTTCATCCGCACAAACCACTGCGGCGACAAGCGCGGTTCCACCACGGCATCGCAGCGGTAACAATGCCCCACGGCATGCTGGTGCTCATCAATCTTCTCGATCAG
>SLBU01000197.1 GCA_007126175.1 Kiritimatiellia bacterium | reverse complement strand
GAACGGTTTGTGGGGCTGCATGCCGGGATGCGCTACCAACCGAAAAATCCACGACGTTCGCCGATCACGGTCGGTGCCGGTGTGCGGCGACACGAGTTTGACCGCGATGCCGACTTTGAAAACTGGGCTTGGTTTGTGCAGACAGCCTTTCGTCCGGTGCTGCACCTTGATGTGCTCCTAGGTGTGGATCACGATATCATGCCGTCGGCGCGTTCGCTGACGGAAGAGGTTACACAGGATCGTTATTATTATGCCGGTGCCATCCGCCTCCGGGACTGGTGGGACATTTGGACGAGAGTCAGCTACAACGATATTAGCGATGGGAACAACCGCGTGGATGCTGATATATCCACGATTTGGGAAGTGGTTCCCTCCTCGGGCCTTTTGGCCGGGTTGGAGTATGGCTATGTCGATGCCAGATATGCCAAGGATGACTATTGGACCCCCTACCAGATGCGTCAGTACTTTTTGGTTGGGCGTGTACGTAATAATATCAACCGTTTCAGCTACGATCTGGGATTGAAGCTTGGTCGGGCACGGGAACGGGTACGGCGCGAAGACCTTGAGGCCTATGATCGGTTGGTAGAGCGCGCGCGCCGTTTCCGGTTCGATGCCGGGGATGCGCCCAAGACCGAGTGGGTCGATGTGTTTGCGGTAAACGCGGTTATCAGCACGGCACTCGGACGCTACTGGCGTGCCAATTGGGAAGGCTCGTACACGGAATCCGCCGATTACCACGAATATCGATCGATTGCAGGGCTGCATTTGCAATTTTGACGCGTTGTCCTGTTATCAGTCCTCTATGTGCGCAAAGAGGTCTATCGGATGACAACATAGGGGCTAGGGATGAGGAGTATCGCCTTCGCTCTCGATGAGAGCATCTAATGCCGCATGTTCCGCCGGGCCGTCATCGGTAAGCAGTTTCGGTCCGAGCCAGCTAATGAGCCATGCCCCCAGGGGTGCGGTAAACAGGATGCTTAGCACGGCTACGGCAAGGATCATGGAGCCAGGGGCCGTGTCCCGGCCCATTTGTGTCATGGTGGCCAGCGGGACGGCCCCGATGGCGGCTTGGACCGTTGCCTTGGGCCAGTAGGAAATCATGGTAAACAAACGTTCGCGCCGGTTCAGCGGGCTGCGAAGCAAGCAAAGCAGAACGCCCAGACTGCGGGCTGCAAGACCGCAGCAGATCAAACCGAGTCCTGCCAATCCTGCTTCCCGGGCGACGGGTATATTCACCTGGGCCCCAACCAGCGTGAAAAGCAGGATAGAGGCAAAAATCCAGACTTTGCCGAGTTTGGCGGAAAGCTCATGCGCCATATGTTCGTGTTTTTCGAGGATGATAAAACCGAGTGCCATGACTGCCAGAAGGGCGGCGAAGGGCACGATTCCATCCAACGACTGTTGAATACGTACGAGCATGATGGATACGCCCACAACGATCAAAGTGCGTTTGGTGGCGCGGGGATTGAAGCGATCAAACAAGTGGTACAGCAGCCAGCCCAGTAGTAGCCCAGTACCAATCGCAAGCAGAATCGAGATGGGGATGCCGATCAGTGCTCGTGCAGGATGCATCCCTTCACCCCGGTAAATGCCAAGGAAGATGGAAAAAAAGGTAATGGCAAAAACATCGTCAAGGGAGGCCGCACCGAGGATCATCGTTGGAATCCCTTTCTTGGCTCCACGGTGCTCCTCGATAAAACGGATCATCAGAGGAACCACCACAGCCGGCGACACGGCGGCAAGGATGAAGCCAAGCATGGCGGATTCCAGATGCGTGAGTGGCAGGAAGCGGGGGCCGAGCATCGCAATCGCCGCCCCTTCGAGGATTCCGGGAATGCAGGAGAGCAGAAGCGTCTGCAGGCCCACCCGTGAGAGTGCTTCGCGGCTCAGTTCGAAACCAGCGCGCAACAGGATCACGATCAATGCCATCATCCGAAGGTCGTCCGAAATACGCAGGAAATCGGGTGCCAGCCAGTTCAGCACGAATGGTCCTGAGACAACACCAAGCAATAACATGCCAATCAATCCCGGGAATCGCAACTTGCGGAAGATCCAATCTGCCAGCAATCCCAGCAGTATCATTTCAGCCATGCTTACAGCCATTGATTGTCCTCTTGATGGAAGCAAATAAATCAGAAGTCGGGGGCTTGCTGTTTTACGAGGGCCTTGGTGGAGAGCAGTCCACAGGCGGCGAAGATGTCTTGTCCGCGCGAGGCACGGACCGTGGTGCGGATACCTTTTTTCATCAGCCCCTCACGAAATGCCGCAATGGTATCCTCGCTTGAACATTGCAAGGGCGTATCGGGAATGGGGTGAAAGCGGATCAGGTTGATGCGGCAGCGCAGCCCATTGAGAATGCGCACTAGCGCATTTACGTGGCGGGGGGTATCGTTAATACCACGGAAGAGAATGTATTCGAACGAGATGCGGCGCTGACGACCAAAATCGAAGCTGCGCAGTAGGTCCAGGACGTCGGCGGCGGGATACACATTTTCCACGGGCATCAGTTTCAAGCGCTCCTCATGGAAAGGCGTATGCAGGCTCACGGCCAGATGGCACTGCGAATTCTCGATAAAGTGGCGCATGGCGGGTACGATACCAATCGTGGAAACCGTGATACGCCGCGGACTCATGCCATAGCCCCAGTCGGCCGTCAAAATTTCCAGGCTCTGCATGACGTTTTCAAGATTATCGAAGGGTTCACCCATGCCCATATACACGATATTCGTGAGCTTTTCGCGTTCCGGGAGACTTCGAATCTGATTCACGATCTGTCCGGTAGTGAGCTGGGACTGGAATCCTTGTTTCCCGGTCATGCAGAAAAGGCACCCCATCTTGCAGCCGACCTGCGAGGAGACGCAGAGCGTGGCGCGCTGGCGGTCGGGGATATAGGCCGCTTCGATGTAGCGGTTGCAGCCCGCCGGAAATAGGTACTTCTTTGTGCCGTCTTTGGACGCCTGCTCGTTCGTCGGGGCGGTAATCCCCAACTCATAGGCTTCGGAAAGCTTTTGTCGTGCCGCTTTCGAAAGGTTGGTCATGCTATCAATCGAGTCGACCTGCTTTTTGTAGAGCCAATCCGCAATTTGCCTGGCGGCAAAAGCCGGCAAGCCGAGATCGTGCGTAATCTGCTGTAGCGCAACGAAAGTTTTTCCAAATAACGTGTCCATCGTTTATTCCTTACGCGCATAAAGCTAGACGCCTTGGAAAATGCATACAAGGATAATCCCGTTTTCGCGAATGCGCAGGGCGGACGCCCACACAAGAGAATGATGGGGAAATGGTACCCACACAAACCAAACCCAAACATCCATTTTCCGATGCTTGACCGCGGGGTATCGACATGATACCTTTGAAAGTCTGAATCAACTGGTCGGCGGGGCGTAGCGCAGCCTGGTAGCGCGTTTGAATGGGGTTCAAAAGGTCGCGAGTTCGAATCTCGCCGCCCCGACCACGTTTCCGAAGCAAAACACCCTTTATTTATTGAGGGGAAGGGGACACACAACCTGTGCTCGCGAGATTTTCGGGGGAATTCGGAGTCCCTGATAGGCCACTTTGGATCTCACATATAGTCTGTCCCCATTTCTGCTTTGGATCTCACATATAGTCTGTCCCCATTTCTGTTCCTTTTTTCCACTGATTGTTTTTTATTGGCAGGGTTGGTCATTGCTGTTAATATGTTCAATATGAATTGAATATTGAGGGGCGGTCGGCGATGCAGGGTGCATAATCGACGGTGCGCGAGCGCGCCAAAAAGTGGAGAATCCGCTGGTTTTACCCACAAAAAACACAGAGATTGGGAGATGGTTCTTCTTTGTGCGCTATGTGTTTGCCGACTCTCAAGAGGTCGGAATGGTGGATGTTTTTTTTGTATAATGTGGTGACATATGGAAATTGAATCTGATTACTGTGTGGTGATCGAGCCGAACCGGAGCTGGTTTCGGTTGCCGTGGCGGGATTTGCTTCATTATCGTGATTTGTGGTTTTTGATGGTGCGGCGCGATTTTGTGGCCAAATATAAACAGACCGTATTGGGTCCGATCTGGTACATGTTCCAGCCGTTGATGACGGCAGGCACATTCACCATTGTTTTTGGGCGCATCGCAAAGATATCAACCGACAATCTGCCTCAGATGCTGTTTTACATGGCAGGTATGGTGCTTTGGAATTATTTTTCGCAATGCGTGTCTGGTACTTCCACGGTCTTTGTTGCCAATGCGCGGCTGTTCGGGAAGGTATACTTTCCCAGGCTCATCGTTCCGTTAGCCGTGGTGACATCGAATCTGATCGGCGTTGCGCTCAAGCTGTTTTCCTTTGCCGGGTTCTGGCTCTATTTTCAATATTTCACGGCTGCCGGTGGCACATTCCGGATAACCGCCTGGGTTTTGCTGTTGCCCCTTTTTGTGTTGCAGACTGCAGCGTTAGGCTTGGGGGTTGGCCTGTGGATGACGTCGCTTACGGCTAAATACCGCGATCTGAAGCAAGTGTTAGGAACCATCGTACATTTGTGGATGTATGTCACCCCAGTGATCTATCCCCTGTCGGAAGTTCCTGCTCGCTGGCGTTGGGCGGTTTCCATTAATCCGATGACCGGGATTACCGAAGCGACCCGGTATGCATTATTGGGGGCGGGGACGGTCAATCCCGAGTACATGTTGTACAGTGCTTTGGGGACGATACTGTTGCTGGTAAGTGGTGTGCTGATGTTCAGTCGGACCGAGCGGACCTTCATCGACACGGTATGAGGTTGCAGGTTGCAGGTTATGGCAAAACGGTTTGAATATTTAAGCAAAAACCTAGACTGTAACTTCATTGTTTAGCTTTCCTTTGGACGCCGTTCTCGTAGGCCGAAATAGAGTTCGGGAGGATTCAGGCGATAATGTGTCTGTCCCCAGTCCCCAATCACCTTTGCGATGGCAGCAGGAAAGGTTCAGGCCGCCGATAGACTTACTGGGGTCTCGCGCAAGTCACGCATACAAAAGAGTCCGATCCCTTTCGAGTGCCGAATAGCCCGGGCACCGGCTTTGCGTTGTTCGCCAAACCATTCGCGACTCGCGCAAAAAACATCCTCCACGAAAGTCCGGCTACCGATTGCCACACCATCGGAAAAGTAGCGAACCCTGCACCGAAGCAGCTCTTCCATCGATAGGGCACCGTCTTGATCCAGAACAGCCTGCACGGCCTCTGCCGAGAAACCGATTCGTGCTTTATGGTCTGCTCGTGTGTTTCGCCGCTCTCCTTGCAGAAAGAGAAGCTTCCTGTACTGTCGACTGACACGTTCCCAGGACGCCTCGGAACCCACACCAAGCCATATGGCGCGAATGCCCTCGCGTGCCGTTACGCGGCCTGCAATTGCCTCCGCGTAGCCACAGTGCCTGTACTGTGATGGATCCGTCGCGATGCCAGCGCGTATCGGGTTGAGATCAATATAAGCCGCGATTGTCGCCAATGCATTGCCGGATCCCTCCACGAGGCAACTCTTGAAACGCTGGTCCCACAAAGGCCCCCTGCGATTGTTACGCTTGTTGTACCATTGTGAGAATCCCTGCTTGAGAGCCTTGAAATATTCGGAAATGTCGTGCATGCGGTAGGTATAAGTGGCCTTGAATTGCTCCGCTGCCTCGTGTTCATTCTCCTGTCGTAATGCGGCTAGTTGCTGTGCAACTGCGGCTACTTTCTGCTCAGGGTAAATCGCTCGTAGCCTCTGCAATAAAAGACGATCTGATACCTTCCGTGAATGTGGTTCCTGGATCAGGATATGAAAATGATTCGACAACACACAGTAAGTGAGAATGCGCAGACCGCTGAATTCTGCCAGCTTGCGCATGAGCTGCACAAAATACTCTTTTTCGCGATCACCCATGATAAAGCGCTGCTCGATAATGCGAGACATGCAATGATAATAACCCGTGTCTGCCAGTTTCAGTCTGCTCTTGCGCATGTAATGCCTCCCGGTTAGTGATGTCAGTTTGCCAATGGTACTCGCATCTAATACAGGAAGAAACGAGGTCGCAGGATTTCCAATAAAAAATTTGATAATGTGTCTGTCCCCAGTGGGGATGGGGATAATGGGATTGGGGATAGCCATCCCGACCTCATGAGAGTCGGGAAGCACAGGAAACAAAGAGAGAGGCGATAATCTGTCTGTCCCCCTGCGAGCACGAACTAACGGGTCGCGAGAATGTGTGTTTAAATGGTGCGGTTGT
>SLBU01000085.1 GCA_007126175.1 Kiritimatiellia bacterium | reverse complement strand
GCCGCCGGCATGGTAATACTGACCGCAACAACAAGACAAATTGCGACGCGCACAAGCAAGGTACGAAAATCTGCGAGATGGGCCATGAAGGACTTAACGTGTGGGTCTATCTTCATTCTCCTCCTCTGCGCCATGCGCTGTCGACGGCACTACAGCATCATCCGCATCCGGCAAATCCTTGGCCTCTTCCGCCGCACCATGCGTCGTCTCCGGCGCGGAATCCGTATCATGCGGAACATCGTCGTCCTCCGCTACACCATAATCCTCTGATGAAGAATCCGGGGCATCCGCATCCGGCCAATCGTCGTCCTCCGCTACCCCATAATCCTCTGATGAAGAATCCGGGGCATCCGCATCCGGCCAATCGTCGTCCTCCGCTACCCCATAATCCTCTGATGAAGAATCCGTATCATCCGCATCCTGCGAATGGGTGTCCTCCTCCATCGCCAGCAGATTGTGCTGGAACAGGGCCGCCGCCTTGCGCAATTGCTCGGTAAGCTGCCCCATTTTGCGGGCAATCCCCGGGAGTCGATCCGGCCCGAAGAGGACCAGAATCAGTGCAAACAGCAGTAGGAGTTCAAGATAGCCAATCCCCCCAGGGATCATCGCTGCCATCCTGAACCCCAACATGGATACCGTCGAGGTCATAGCGTCACACCCTATTGGCGGAATAAAGAAAACTCTCCACGCCGATTGCGTGCCCAAGCTTCCTCATTACTGCGCGGGTCCAGCGGCTGCTCGGACCCAAAACTACGGGTGTGGATACGGTCTCCCGACACGCCCAGCGAGATTAGCACGGCGCGTACGGCGAGCGCCCGATGCTCGCCCAACGAAAGATTGTACTCGCGACTCCCGCGTTCATCGCAGTGCCCATCAATCAGAACCGTGGTCCCGGGGTTCGCAAGCAGGTAATCCGCCACCGTTTCAATTTTGCGACGCTCCGCGGGGGGAATCTGAAAACTATCATAGCCAAATGAAACATTTTGAAACTGCACGTCAGTGATGGGCTGGCCAAAATCCCCGCGTGGCCCCAGCGCATAAGTACCATCCAGATTCATCGGGTCAAAAATATCATCATGGTCGCCCCCACGGCCTGCGCCCGGTTGCCGTGATCGGCAGCCAGCCCCCAGCGTGAGTACCACAACCAGCGAAACGGAAAGAATCAAACGAAATTGCGTGATCGTATGCATACTGCTGCGCGCTCCTTTACAAGAATACAATTTATCTACGTGACCAAGCCGGAAAATACCAATCTCCCAGCCTCGTCGTTAAACGTACCTGACTGCCCGTTCTCATGTCAAGCAGGTACAAACTAGAAATGCGGCCATCGCGCCGGGCATAGACGATGTGGCGGGCATCTCGCCCCCAGGAAGGATTTTCATGGTCCACGGGGGCATCCGTGATCTGCGTTTCCGTCCCGTTAGTCGGATCATACACAACCAATTGAAAACGACCATGCCGACGGCTGCTATAGACGATACGTCCATCCGGCCCCCAATCGGGCGATACGTTCTGGCTCCCACTACGCGATACCCGCTGGGGCCGCCCCCCTTCGCTCGACACGGTAAAGACATGCGGCCCGCCCTGCAAGTCGGACACAAAGGCAATCTGGCGGCCATCCGGGCTCCATACCGGACTGGCCTCGGCATGGTGTGGTGTGCGCGTAATGCGCGTCAGGCGTCCATCGGATTGCTGGCGAACATAGACCTCGGGGTTCCCGTCGCGCGAAAGCACCAACGCCAAGCGCTGCCCATCAGGAGAGACCGAGGCCCCCGCATTGATCCCTGCCTCACGCGAAACGACCGATCGGCGGTTGTTCTCCAAATCCACACGATATATATCCGGAAAGCCACGCAAAAAAGAAGTATAGTAAATCTGGGTACCGCCCGGATGCCACGCGGGGCGAAAGCTCGGTACGCCATCCCGTGTGAGTTGCAGCATACCATGTCCATCGGCCCCGATCATATATAAATCCTGTTTGCCATCGGACGAACCGACAAAGGCAATCCGTGTGGAGGCAACCCCCGGGACACGGTGAATCGCTTCGGTCAGTGCATCCGCCAGCCGTAAGGCCACGGTGCGTGCTTCGGACGGCTCCTCACGAAAGCGCTGGCTGTAAACGGAACGGCTCGTACGCACATCGACCGCCTCCACTTCAACCAAAAACGCACGCCCTGTAAGCCGCGCAGTACCGCGCAACACATAGCTCGCCGCCCCCCCCTCATGCACCCGGAACCACCCCCAACGATCCAGATTGGTGCGCAACACCTGCATAAAGAGTCTCGAGGTTTCGTCCGTTCCGGGACGAAATTCCTGCAGCGAAATCGGTACGGCCTGATCCCGGCCCACCCCAACAACCTGAATGTCGGCACCGAAAGCCCACATTGCACTGAACATAAAAAGACCATAAACCCAACGCATAGGTAACCATCCTCTCCCCAATGCCCCCTCGCGGCAGCACGCATGCTGGCAATCATCACCACGAAGGATAAATGTGAAAAACAGTTGCAAAATTAGATTTGAAACTGTAGCGCTTATTCCATAAGGTAACAAGTCGAGTTTTTCAGCGACTTGATTTCCAGCGACCATGGAGGTATTGCAGTGCCCAAGAAAACCGCTACATTTATAAAATGGCAATTACCCATGCAGCGCGTACTGTATGCACTGGTACCGATCGTACTCTCGAGCGTATATTTCTATGGATGGCGCGCCCTGCTGATGGTTGTCGTTGCCAATGCCACAGCTTTCGTGGCGGAGTATCGTTTTACCCGCAAGGACAACCAACCCTGCACATCGGCGGCTTTTGTCACCGGCACCTTGTTCGGCCTCGGTCTGCCCCCGTTGCTACCGATATGGATGGTCATTATGGGGACGGCCTTCGGCATCGTCTTCGGCAAAATGGTGTTTGGGGGATTCGGCAAAAATGTGTTTAACCCCGCCCTCACCGGTCGGGCCTTCATTTATATTAGCTTTGGGGATTGGATGACCGCACGCGGGTGGACACACGCGATCCCAGGCGTGCAGGGCAGGCCGCTCTTTCCCGGTGGATTTGCCGCATGGACCGCCACCAGCAGCTTTGGAAACGATGCCTTGACACAAGCGACGCCGGGGTCCTGGCTCACGTGGCCCGATACATTGCTCCATGAGCGTCTGCTGGCAGAGGGCGAAGTGCTATCCGATTATTTCACATGGATCCATCTCTTTCTCGGTAACACCGCTGGCGTCATTGGTGGCACTAGCGCCTTGCTCGTCATTGCCGGTGGCCTCTACCTGCTCTTTACCAAAACCGCCAATTACCGTATTGTCGTTACCGCCATCCTAGGCTACCTGATCTCGCAATCTGCGCTGCACTTCTCCGGTGCCCTTTCCAGCACGGGAACCTTTGCTGCCGCCCCTCAACAGGCCTTATTTGCCGGGAGTGTCCTCTTTGCGGTGTTCTTTTATGCCACGGACCCTGTCTCGGCCCCCAAAACCAACGCGGCCCGATGGATCTATGGGTCCTTTATCGGCCTGATTTACCCCGTTTTAACAACTTTTTCCGTGTGGCCCGCCGCGGCACAATTCTCCATCCTCCTGGCCAACATGTTCTCACCCATTACCGATTATGCCGTTAACAGCTTAAAGGGAAAAAAGAAATAACATGAGAACAGACCTCGTAAAAGAACGGATGTTTACGGTGTTTTTCATGGTCGCCGTAACGTTTGTGGCCATCACGCTTGTCGGGCTGGTAGATATTGTAACGGCTGAGAGTGTGGAGCGTAACCGTGGGCTGTTCCTGCGGCAAGCCGTTGCGGATGCCTTTGGCATACCACAGCACGAGAGTGTGCAGGCGCTCCTGGATTGGTTCGACGACAATGTGACGATCGTACGCGACGACAATGACGCCCCTGACCATTTCTGGATCACGAACGAGAAGGGCGAAAAGAGCTTGGTTCTGGTGTATCGCGGCACCGGTCTATGGGGCGGCATTACCGCATTTGTCGGGTTTGAGGCGGATGGCCAGACCATTAGGGGGGTCAATTTTCAAGATCACGTGGAAACGCCGGGACTCGGTGCCCGTATCGATGAACCTTGGTTCCGGAGGCAGTTCGTCGGAAAATCCGGGCCTTTCCAGGATTTATTATCGGAACCCTCTGACAAGGGCTCCCTCAGCGAGGATGAAAGAGCCTTTCATCAAGTCACGGGGGCCACGATCACGTCAGCATCCGTTCGTACAATCATGAACCAGAGCCTCAAGCGAGCTGAAACGCTTGTCGGGCAACGTTAAGGGAGATACGCCATGGCCGCTGGCAAAACCAAGAAGCAGTTCCTGTTGAGCGCAGGCAGAGATAACCCTGTATTTGCGCAAATCCTCGGCATTTGTTCCACACTTGCGGTCACCAATGTTGTGCAGAATACGGTGGTGATGTGTCTCGGGGTGATTTTTACGCTGGCCTGTTCCAATGTGACCGTTTCGCTACTGCGCAAGTGGATACCGGGGTCGATCCGGATGATGGTCGAAACGCTGATCATTGCGGCGTATGTGATTATCGTGGACGTGGTCATTCAAGCCACGTTACCGGGCGTATCGCGTCAATTGGGTCCCTACGTGGGTCTGATCATCACCAATTGCATCATCATGTGCCGCGCGGAGGCTTATGCCCTGAACAATCCCCCTTTCCCCTCACTCATCGATGGCATCGCATCCGGCATCGGCTATTCCTATGTGCTGCTGATCATTGCCGTGTTCCGTGAAATAACCGGATCGGCCACCTTCTGGGGGTATTCCATCCCCTGGTTTAGCGACTGGTGGACCAATTGGTCGATTATGGTGATGGCGCCCGGTGCCTTTTTTGCCTTGGCCATTTTAATATGGATTATCAAGACATACGTTGTCCCCGAAGACCCCGGAGGTAAGTGATGCAGGAAATGACAGGTCTGATCGCAATCTTTTTTGCTGCTATTTTCACCAATAATATCCTGCTGACGAACTACCTCGGCATGTGCTCCTTCCTCGGGGTATCCAAGGAAGTAAAAACTTCGTTGGGGCTCGGTACCGCAGTCGTGTTTGTCATGACCGCAACCTCCGTCCTCAACTGGCTGGTATATTACCACATCCTGACGCCGCTGAACCTCCAGAACTTTCGTTTTATCGTCTTTATCATTGTGATTGCCGCCTTCGTGCAGGTCGTGGAAATGATTATCGAGCGCGTATCGGAACCGCTCTATAATGCGCTTGGCATCTTTCTGCCTCTGATTACGGTGAACTGTGCCATTTTGGGCGTAAGTCTCTTTATGCTGATCCGGGAGTATACCTTTGCGGAATCCTTCTTTTACGGGATCGGCAGTGGCATCGGGTGGATGCTGGCCATTCTCGCGATGGCGGGCATTCGACAAAACATGAAACGTTCCAAAATACCCAAAGGATTAGAGGGTGCCGGCATTACGCTAATTATCGCCGGTATCATGGCACTGGCCTTTATGGGATTTTCGGGCGTGTTGAACATTCAATGATCATCGTACTTCACGTGTAACCAGTTCAGGAAATACGCAATGCCACAACGCAACCGCGTATAACCGCAAAAAGGAATGACGTATGTTTGTAGGACTTCTCGTTAGCGTTGGCGCCATGTGCGGCATCTCAACCGTGCTGGCCTTGATCATGGTGGCGGCCGAGTCCACCATCGGAAACTATGGGGATGTAAAAATCTCGATCAATGGTGGCGAGAAAGAGATCGAGGCGCGCGGGGGCAAACCTCTGCTGACCACGCTCAAGGAGGGAAAAGTCTTCATTCCTTCGGCCTGTGGCGGGCGTGGTTCCTGTGGATTATGCAAATGCAAGGTCATCGAGGGGGCCGGCGAGGTTCTCCCCACCGAACTCCCGTGGCTCTCGGACGAGGAGCGCAAGAACAGCGTGCGGCTTTCCTGCCAGCTCAAGGTCAAGGCCGACATGCAAGTGGAGATCGACCCGGAATTGCTGTATGTGCGGGAATTCCAAACCGAAGTTGTCGGCTGGAAGAAGCTGACCCACGATATTGTCGAGTTACAGCTCAAGCTACTGGAGCCGGACGCGATGGAGTACAAGGCGGGGCAGTTTGTGCAGATTGAGACCCCAGAGTACGAACTGACCGACGAGCCGGTCTACCGCGCCTATTCGATGTCGTCCGTGCCATCGATGCACAATGTGATCGAGATGGAGGTTCGTCTGGTACCCGATGGCATTTGCACGACCTACGTGCATAACCACCTCAAGATCGGCGACAGCATGACGGTCAACGGCCCCTACGGCGACTTCCACCTCTCCAACACGGACAAGGAGATGATCTGCATTG
>SLBU01000180.1 GCA_007126175.1 Kiritimatiellia bacterium | reverse complement strand
GCTTCGTCGATGACCCTCCCGACGCCAGCCTCCAGGAACTCACTATCGGTAAAGCCGGGGCAGTTGCGCGAAAGCTTCGCGGCAGCGAGAGCCATTTCGAGCGGAGCATAGAAACGACTGTTGACGGTATCATGTAAGGTTGTTCTCATGCTGGGAATACTGGCATAAAAACATCTCCCTGTAAATACATAAGTAACTATTGTTTAGGCATTTAGAATTTTTCGAATTTTGACACCTGCCGTCTTTGTGATGCGTTTTTACGCGCCTGTGGTGCCCTGTCGACAGCCACGGGACGACCCATGCAGGATGCTATACACACAAAAAATTCCAACCTTGCCAAGGAGAGTCTGTGGGCGCTTGCTGCGATGGCGTAAACTTCCAAATTCAGTCAACTTCCACACCCTTCAATGGAGCAAATGGGGACAGACAATCTGGGGCTGTAACTTCATCGCCCACCGGGTTTATCCCGGTGGAGATAAACGTTGAGGGAAAAGGACTAACGCCTATTTTTCTCAACTTCCTTCACCACCGGGATAAACCCGGTGGGATCGCCCGTAAAATAGTTTCTCCCCTGCATCATCTTGGCCGCCCAAGTGCCGGGGCTTGGATTGTGTGTCCCCTTTTTACCCCGGAGACTTCAGGATGCTCTGGTGATCGCATGCAGGGCTGCTTGATAGACGCCGATACCGATACGAAATGCGTGGTATTCGATCAGTTGGTCGAGCAGCATTTTGGCGTCGTGCGGTGTGATCAGCCGCTGCTGCATGGCTTTCAGCAAGATGCCCAACGTTCCAATGGGCCGGATTCCTTCTAATTCCGCCATTCGACGCGCCAGCTTGTCGTCGCAGAGCAGCATGGCAGCCCCGCCGCGAATGGCCAAGGTCAGGGCCTCATTATCGGCACGGCTCATGGACGACGCAAATTGTCGGGGTGCCCGTACCGTTTCGATGTGGCACTGCCGGAGGAAAGTCTTCAATTCATCCTGCTCCACAGGATCGGTACCTGCGGTCAGCACTTCATCCGCCACGCTACGGGGTACCCGGATATCCCGCCCCCACAACGTGAGGATAAGTTCCAAGTGACGGATTTTTGCCAGGAAAATCAACGGACTTGCGTCAGCAACGATCCTCATGTATCGAGATCCTTCCGCAGGTCCGAGACATCATAATTTAGTTCCAGATCGGCATCCTCCATCCGGAGCATCATGTCGCGCAGGGGTAATCCGGCCATTTCTGCCGCACGCGACAGTGTTGCCTGTCCACTCCGATACGCCTGGCAGGCACCTTCGAAGACCAGATCTGCCGCCCCGCGCTTGAGCGCCTGTTTCAGGAAAGTTGGTCGTGCCATTCCCAGATGGTGGGCCAAACTATCCATCCGTCCCGCCTCGTCCTTGGGAATCCGTATCGAAATCGTCATGCTCTGCATATGTTTACACCTCCGTTGCTTGTAAACATAGTGGTACGTCCATGTCGAAAAGTCAAGGATCTGATTCCTTGTTGCTCCGTGCCTCCCATGTCCGCCGTAGCGAAGGTGGAGGCGTAGCGTGTGGTGCGGCCTTGTACGACGCAGAGTCCGGCAAATACTGCGAATCGGCGGTTGTCAAGACGGGAGGTGAGTTGGTTCAACGAGACGATGCGGTGATTAAGTTGTGGAGATGATGCTTGATGCGACCCGCAAGTACGCGATCCCCTGGCCGAAGAGCGGCTGTTCGGGTGGCATGCCGCTCTCTTTCCAACTGGGCGTAGCGGCATGCGCAGGATTACGGTGGGGGTCTGGCGTCCAGTTGAGGCTGGCCCGATGGGCGGTCGTCCTAGCGATAGTCAGCGGGGGCCACGCAATCAGAGAGACGCGAGCTTGGATTTTGTGTCCCTATGCGCCTTGAGGGAGTCGGGTGGTTCGGTTTACATGGGGCGGCGCATGCTGCCTCATCCAGGTTGACGGATGATATTGATTGTGCCGCAAGATAGCCGGTTGTCCAAGCCGCCTGAAGATTAAAGCCGCCTGTTAATCCGTCAATATCAAGAACCTCACCTGCGAAATAAAGCCCGGGCATCAAACGGCTTTGCATCGTTTTGCAATCCACCTCTTTCAGTCGGATTCCGCCACAGGTTACAAACTCTTCGCGGTGTGTATTCTTTCCCGTGATTGCGAGAGAAAAGTCGGTTACTTGTGCAGCAATCTGGCGTAGCATCTTGCGTGCGCATGATCCCCACTCACAGGCTTCATTAACACCAGAACGCTTCACGATCAAAAGCCACAACTTGGATGGAAGTCCAATCGGCGACCACGTCCCTGTTCTTTTCTTAGGCGAAGACACTTTAAACTGCTCCAGCACCTGAAACACCTGTTCGGTATTCATTGCCGCCTTCCAGTTGATTTTCATTTCAAAAACATATCGATTTTCGGCAAATCTCCGCGCACCGAAGGATGAGGCCTGTAATACTACCGGACCGCTGATCCCGCAATGTGTAATCAGTAGCGCGCCTTCTGCTTTGCATCCAAGCGCACTGACGCGAACATTATCAATTACATTGCCCGCAAGCGAAGTGAACTCTTGGTCGGCTGTGCTGAAAGTAAACAATGATGGTACACATGATTCAACCGTGTGTCCAATACCGTGGACAAATGCGCCACCGCCTGTGGCAATCAAAAGCTTTTTGCACGAGAATTGCTCTCCACTTACAAGCTGTACGCAAAACCCCGCTTCGGTCTTATGAATGCCGGCAACCTCCGAGTCGGTCCGGACGTTCATGCCGCATTGAAGCAGGGCACGGATCACATCCGCAGAACTGTCGGATTGCGGGAAATAACATCCGTTTTCGAGCATTGTCAACGGCACGCCATGATGTTCAAACCACGCAATGGTTTCGGCAGGACCGAATCGGTGAAACGCCCCGATCAGCTCACGCCCGCCGCGCGGATAATTTTTCACAAAGTCCGTAATGGATGAACACCGGTGGGTAAGGTTGCATCGCCCCCCGCCTGACACACGGACTTTTGCGAGTGGCCTGTTTGCTTTTTCTAAAACAATAACCTTGAGATGCGGAGCCTTTTCTGCGAGCACCGCAGCCGCAAATATGCCTGCCGCCCCTCCGCCGATAATCGTGACATCAAAGTAAATCATATGGTAAGTTTCTGTCAGGCAGCGCGGTATCTCACCCTATGAACCCCGTCTGGAGGGCAAATGGACAGCGTGAGTGTTATGGTTACAGCACTGTTGATTGGTTGATAGAATTTGTATAAGGATTGTATGGGCGGACGATACACGCAGACCCAAAGGCAGGCAATCATAAAAAGGCAGCAGGAGAGGGGACAGACTATCTGAGAAGATTATGGGTCGTTCTGTTGGAGGCCGCTATGCTCAAACCTTCAAGTTCCTGATGATCAGGAGGTGGGTACATGGTTGTGGCGTGTGATGCCTGAGAGGCTGGGTTTGGATTGTGTGTCCCGATGCGTCGTGTTGCGCACGGAAACACATTTTTAAATATTTTTGGTAAGTCTTTGGTTTGATGAGGGAGCTTATGTTGCGCGGATTTGATCGTTGGGGTTGGGGGTATGTGCAGCAGCGGTTGCGCGTGCTGGGCTTGCCAGCGCCAGCGCATGTCATGTTCTGTATGGCTGATCATTTTGAGCCATTTGGGCGCACGATTGGTCGCGATGGAACGATGGGTGGTGGGCTGGATGGCGATGCCGCGATGCGTCGTGTGATTGCCTGGTGTAAGGCGTATCGCCACGCAGTTGCCGGCGCGCGGGATGACGATGGTCTACCGCCGCGCCATACCTTTTTTTATCCGTGGGATGAATATGATCCACGGGTGGTAGATGTGGTTGGGCAATTCTGTGCACAGGGGTTTGGCGAGGCCGAGGTTCACCTGCATCACCGCGCTGATACAGCCGCAGGGTTGCGGGCACGGCTTGCGCAATGTCGGGAGACTTTTGCGCATGAGCATGGGTTGTTGGGGCGGCGGTCCGATCGGCCGGGCTATGCCTTTGTGCATGGCAATTGGGCCCTGTGTAATAGTCGTCCCGATGGCGATTGGTGTGGTGTGGCACAAGAGCTGGCAGTTTTACGCGAAACGGGGTGTTATCTGGACTGCACGTTCCCTTCGGCGCCTTCGCCGACGCAGCCACGCGTTGTGAATCGGATCTATTATGGAGAGGATCCCGTTGCGGGGCGTTGCGGGCATCGGTTTGCGGGGCCAGTGCGGGTTGGGGGTGCTCCCGTTGCGGATGGTGTGTTGATGGTACAGGGGCCCTTGGGCTTTAGCTGGCGGGAACGGCATGCGTGGTGGCGTCCGCGTCTGGAAAATGGGGAAGTAACCACGCAGCACCCATTGACGTTCGCACGCTTGAGGGATTGGTGCCGGTTGCATGTGCATGTTGCGGGCAGGCCGGACTGGCTGTTTGTGAAGTTGCACACGCACGGTTTGGACCGCCTGAGCCAGGAGGGGGTGACCGGGGATTCGGCCCGCGAATTTCATGGGTCATTGCGTGCGTGGTGCCATGCGTCCGGGATGCAGTTGCATTATGTTGCCGCCCGGGAAATGTACAATATCGTGAAGGCGGCGGAAGCCGGTGAAGGGGGGAATCCCGCTGCCTGGCGCGATCATGTGTATGCGCCGCCGCCGATTCTGGCGCACTAGATCGCGTTTTTTCTGATTGGTGGGGTTGCATTGGGCGCGTGATTATTGTAAAGAACTCGGCTGCGCCAGCCGGATGGTGGAAGAGTGAGGCGTTGCCTGGCTCTTTATTTTCTTTAGATGAACCAAGGCGGTTTGATCCGGTCGCCTACTACCAGATTGATATGTAACAGGAGGAAAGATATGTCAGCACGTAAATTGAAGTTCAAGACCGAGTTGAATCAGTTGATGGATATCATTGTGCATTCGCTCTATTCGCATCGCGAGGTGTTCTTGCGCGAATTGATCAGTAATGCGAGTGATGCGATCGATAAGCTTCGTTATGAGGCGCTTACCGACCGTTCGTTGGCTGGTGCGGACACGGTTTGGCAGATCAAGTTGATTCCGGACAAGGAGGCTGGCACCTTGACGATTTCCGATAATGGGATTGGGATGGATGAGGAGACGGTGATCCGTGAGCTTGGCACGATAGCCCGTTCGGGAACGAAGGCATTTCTGGCACGGATGAAAGAGGGGAAAGACCCTTCGGCCCCAGAGTTGATCGGGCAATTCGGGGTGGGGTTTTATTCTGCCTTCATGGTATCGGAGAAGGTTCGAGTGGAAACGCTGGCGGCGGGGGAAGGGAAGACGGCAGTGAGTTGGGAATCCGCGGGCAAGGGGGATTTTGTTGTTGGGGAAACGACGCGGGATGGGCATGGCACCGATGTGATCCTGACGCTCACGGAAGATGCCAAAGCGTACTTGGAGGGCTGGGAACTGCGTAACCTGGTGAAACGGTTTTCTGATTTTGTGGAGCATCCGATTGTATTGGTCACGCAAGAGGAGAAGGACGGCAAGCAGGAGACGAAAGAAGAGACGATCAACACCCAAAAGGCGATTTGGCTGCGCGCCAAGGATGAGATCAAGGACGAGGACTACGCCAACTTCTACAAGCATGTTTCGCATGATTTTGCGGATCCGTTGCACACGATTCATTACAGTGCCGAGGGCGCGCTGGAGTTCAAGGCGTTGCTGTTCTTGCCGGCGCAGCGTCCGTTTGATTACTACACCGCCGATCCGAAACCGCGCGTGCAGCTCTATGTGAATCGCGTATTCATTACGGATGCCTGCGAGAATCTGTTGCCCCAGTATTTGCGTTTTGTGAAGGGCGTTGTGGATAGTTCGGATTTGCCCCTGAATGTATCGCGGGAGATGTTGCAGGACAACCCAATGGTACGCAAGATCGAGAGTAATCTTGTGAAGCGGATCCTTGGTGCGCTGGATGATCTGAAGACCAAAGAATATGAGAAGTACGTGAAGTTCTTTCAGGCCTTTGGGGCTACGCTCAAGGAAGGAGTGGCGCGCGATTATGCCAACCGCGAGAAGCTGGCGGCGTTGCTGTTGTTCCAATCCACGCGTACGGAAGATGGCAAGTATTTGACGCTGGATGATTATATTGGCCAGATGCCGGAGGAGCAGAAGGAAATCTACTATTTGTGTGGTGATCGTATCGGGGCGTTGCGGCAATCCCCTTATCTCGAAGTGATCAAGGACAAGGGGCAGGATGTCCTGCTGCTTGATGAGCCGGTCGATCCATTTTTTGCCGAGTCGATGGGGGAGTACAAGGGAAAGACGTTCAAGGCGATTGACCAGGGGGCCTTGGCCGATGCGCCGGCTGTGGATGAAGCACATACCCAAGCCTATGAAAAACTTGTGAAGCGTCTGAGCGAAGAGCTGGAGGACGTCAAGGAGGTGCGTTTATCGAGCCGATTACGGGAAAGTGCGTCCTGTCTGGTGGCGGATGAAGGCCAGATGAGTGCGCAGATGGAACGTTTGATGAAGCAGTTCGGGGGGGGGGGCGGAGATGCGCCCAGGGTGCTGGAATTGAACCCGGATCATGCGGCGGTGAAAGCGGTTTTGGCGCTGTATGAGAAGGATGAAAAATCTGAGGATGTTTTGGAGCTGGGGCATTTGCTGTTAGATCAGGCCGTGATTGCGGAGGGATCGAAAATCAAGGATCCTGGCGCGTTTGCCCGCCGGGTCAACTTGTTGATTACGAAGCAAGGCGCGTGAAGATTTCATCGAGAAACGCACACCCGTGACAACAGGGGTACGGCCAACACTTTCGACTTGCATGATTTTACGGATTGTATAAAATGGTTTCCATCAATCGACGTTTGTAAGATCGCTATCGGAGGTATTATTATGGAAACAAAAGCATGGGGAAATCGCGATAAGGCAGGCGAATGGCAACCACCAATCTTACCGGACGCGCCCCCACTTTTCAGAATGCCCTGGCGCTTCAAAGCCGCCTTCAATCATCTCTTTGGCAAGGATGGCTACCTGAGCGGTTGGAATCTCCTGTACGCACTCACTGCCACCGTGAGTTGGATGTACCTCACCCCAGCCATCGTCAAGAATGCCATCGCCAAGGACGATCTCGCCCTGGCCTTCCAACCCGGATGGATCGGTTTGATATACCTGCGTAATGCGCTCCTTCTGCTTGCCCTTGCTGGCGGTGCCCACCTGCATCTCTACATGCGCAAAGCACAAGGTACAACATACAAATATACCGACAAATGGCTCGCCACCCATGACAAAAAATTTCTCTTCCACAACCAAACCTATGATAACGTGTTCTGGAACTTTGCCAGTGGCGTCGTCATCTGGACAGCCTTCGAGGCTCTTACGCTCTGGATGTATGGGAACGGGCGCCTACCGTTCGTCTCCTTTGCCCGCCACCCGATCTATGGCGTCCTCATGATGGTCGGTGTGGTCTATATGCGCGCCATCCATTTCTACTGGATCCACCGTATCAGTCACTGGCGGCCGCTATATAATATCTCGCACTACTTGCACCATAAAAACGTGAACATTGGTCCTTGGTCGGGATTGAGTATGCACCCGATCGAGCATCTGCTCTACTTCTCGGGTATTTTCCTGCACTGGATCATTCCCTCGCATCCTTTACACGCCATGTTCCATGCCATGCACGCGGGACTGGCCCCCGTCCCCGGTCACACCGGCTTCCACACCCTGCAAGCCAACGCCGAGGAAGACGTACCGATGATGAGTACCGACCACTACTTTCATTACCTCCATCACCGCTACTTCACGGTAAATTACGGGGACATTGCCTTCCCGCTCGACAAATGGCTCGGCACCCTCATGGATGGCTCAGCAGAATCGCTGGAGACACTGCGCAAAAAACGTCGCGCCGAGGCCATCCGCAAAAAAGCCAAAGCCTGAAAAGCGATTTCTTATCAATTGAAGTTATAACTTACACAAGTGCAGTGGATCCGATCCTGCTGGTTTGGGGATCGACGAGTTTGGCGAGGTAATCCGAGAGGTCGCGGGCGTATTCGGTGTCCAGGCCTGCCTGGATGAGTTGGCGGTCGATGACGATCAAGCCATCCTTGCCGACTTCTGCATCGCGTGCGCTGGCATAGCGCCGGGTGGGGTCCGGGGCGAGGAGATTTTTGAGGATTCGCACTAGGCTGCCGTTTTCGGCGACGTAGGGCGGCAAGAGTGTTTCCATTCGGGCAGGCAATGTGCGTTTGGCATTGAGAAGCTCCTCGGGGGTACTGTCCGGGGCTGTGAGTGGTTCGCCTCGCAGCAGTTCGAGGGCAATGAGCCCGAGGCTGTAGAGATCCGTCTGGGGCGAGCCAGCCTGGAGGCGATGGGTTTCCGGGGCCATGTACTGGGGCGATCCGAAGAGGAATGAGATGTTCTCATCGATTCGAACGGCGCGTCCGAAGTCAATGATTTTGACGTATCCGAGCCGGTCTACCATGACGTTGCCTGGTTTGAGGTCGAAATGGAGGAAGCCGAGTTTGTGCAGTTGTTCGAGGCCGCGGAGGATGCCCCGCATCAGGTAGACGACGAAGCCGGGCTGCAGGCGGAGCACGTTGTGGTCGAGGCGGAAGACGCTCTGGCTGAACTTACTCCATTCCTCTGGAGTGCTTCTGGTCATGGCCACTTGCAGGTTGCGTGCTTGCATCAGGTGCATGAGGTCGAGCCCGTCGATGGACTCCATTTGGACGTATCCGATGCCGAATGTTTCCTCGTAGCTGTATCGGGCGACCATGTTCGGGCTTTGGATGCGTTGCATGCGGGAAATCTGGGCGGCAATGCGCCCCATATCGGTCCAGTATTCCTCGCCCGTATTGTATAGGGCGGGGTCGTAGATTTTAATGGCATTTTCGGTGATGCAGCCTCGTGCGCCTTGGCGTAGGCCTAGAAATACGTGTCCTTGCTGGCCACGGCCGAGCAGTCGCGGCAATTGGTAGGCCACCGGGTAATAGATACTGCGTGCGCGAACGATGCCTTCATAGTTCTGACGCAAGGTGGCCAGCGTCAAGGGCTGCGCCAGATGGGAGGTAGGGGTTACCACCGAGGTGGGGTTCCGCGGGGGGGGCTGCGGGTGCTCCTTCTCGGGATCGGGGAGTTTTATGAAGATGGTGGAATCGGGATGGTTTTGCATAGTGTTTCAATCGATTGGGTTGCTTGTCGAGAGCGGTAACCTGTGCGTGACAGGTAAACCGCAGAAAGTTGTACATATGTGAGGATCAAATGAGAGTATTAACCAGATTGAAGAAATTGACAAGTGTAGTGCGTTGGCCTTGGTACATTTTTCGGGTGATTTGGATGGGGGCACTGAAAGCACGTCTTGAAACCGGGGGAGGGATGTGGTTATATGCATATGGCAGTTGCGCATCCTTAATGGGTGGGCAGAGGTTGTGTTGTAGATTACCAGCATAGAATGAATAGCATAACAGGAGACAGGTAATGACTCAGTATTTTCCGGATGTTCAGAAGATTTCGTATGAGGGCCCCGATTCGACAAATCCGCTTGCATTCAAGTGGTATAATCCCGAAGAGGTTGTCGCGGGCAAGAGCATGCGTGAGCATTTGCGTTTTGGGGTGGCCTACTGGCACACCTTCCGGGGCACGGGGTCCGATCCATTTGGTGCCGGGACGATGCCACACCCTTGGGCAGAGGCGGCGGATCCTGTCACGGCGGCTGAACAGACGGTGCATGCCGCATTTGAGTTTTTCAGCAAGCTCGGGGTGGATTTTTACTGTTTTCATGACCGTGATATTGCGCCGGAAGCCAATACGTTAAAGCAAACCAATGCCATTCTGGATCGTATTTGCGGTCTGGCGAAGCAGAAGCAGGACGAGACGGGAATCGGCTTGTTATGGAATACTACGAATGCCTTTAGCCATCCGCGTTTTGCCAATGGTGCGAGTACCAACCCGGATGCGGCGGTATTTGCGTATGCGGCTTCGCAGATCAAGAAGCAGTTGGAAATTGGCAAGGAGCTTGGTGCCGCGAACTATGTGTTCTGGGGAGGACGCGAGGGCTATGCTACGCTATTGAATACGGATATGAAGCGCGAGCAGGAACACTTGGCACGGCTTTTGCAGATGGCGGTGGATTATGCCAAGAAGATTGGTTTTGAAGCGCAATTCCTGATTGAGCCGAAGCCCAAAGAGCCCACGAAGCATCAATACGATTTTGATGCAGCGAGTGTGATCAGCTTTCTGAAGGGGCATGGGTTGGATCAGCACTTCAAGTTGAATGTGGAGGCCAACCATGCAACGCTGGCCATGCACTCGTTTGAGCACGATTTACAGGTAGCCTCCATGCATGGGATGCTGGGCAGTATTGATGCCAACCAGGGGGATTTGCTGCTGGGGTGGGATACCGATGAGTTCCCGCACAACATCCTCGAAGCTGCCATGGCGATGCGTGTTGTGCTGGCACAGGGGGGGATTGCACCGGGGGGCTTGAATTTCGATGCCAAGTTGCGGCGTGAATCGACAGATCTCAAAGACCTGTTCATTGCGCATGTCTCGGGTATGGACACCTTTGCCCTCGGATTGAAGATCGCTGCCAAGATGGCTGCCGATGATTTTCCGAATGGATTCATTCGGGAACGCTATGCGTCGTATGATTCGGGAATCGGTGCCGAGATTGCGTCCGGCAGTGCTGATTTCGAGAGTCTGGAGGCGTATACACTGGCGCATGGTGAGCCTGTGGCCCGCAGTGGCAAACAGGAGTTACTGGAGGCGCGTTTGAATCAGTATTTGTGGCAAGTGCGGTAAGCGGTTCTCCTGAACCGCAAGGGTGAAGTTACCGGGTAGGCCTAGGCTCCAGGCAGGTGCGGATGGCGTCTTGCATGGCGGCAATGAAGGCGGCATTGCTGAAGGTTTGGGCATGGCGGCGGATGGCGTGTGCATCCCATACGCGGTTGCCGGCGATCTGGACGGCATGGGCGAGTTCTTCGGGGGTTTGGTGTTCAAAGAAAATGCCGGTTTGGTTTGGCAGGATGGTTTCGCAAGCGCCGCCGCGATTATAAGCCACAACGGGTTTTCCGCAGGCTTGTGCTTCGAGGGGGACGATCCCGAAATCCTCTTCGCCGGGAAAGACGAGCAGTCGGCAGTTGCGGTAGCGTTCGAGTACGACTTCGTCGGGCTGCCATCCTTCGAAGGTAATGTTGGGTTGGGCCCTTGCTTCGAGGGTATTGCGGGAACCACCGGTTCCAACGATTCGCAAGGGGTAGCCCGTACGGTTGTAAGCCTCGATGGCCAGGTCGATCCGCTTGTAGGGGACAAGGGCTGATACGATGAGGTCATAGTCGCAGGGACCCGGGGTTTTGCCGGGGGAGCAACGGTCGGTATCGACGGGGGGATAAATGACTTTTGCTTCGCGCTCATAGAAATTCTGGATGCGGGTTTGCACGTGCCGTGAGATGGCAATAAAGGTGTCGACCCGGCTGGCGGTGCGGGCATCCCATTGGCGCAGTGCCGCGAGCAGGGGGGCGGCGATGGTTTTGCGCATTTTACTGCCGAGGTACTCTTCCTGGAAGGTCCAGGCGTATCGCATGGGGGTGAAGCAGTAGCACAGGTGATGACAGTGGGCAGGTGTACGGATACTTTTGGCAACACAATGGCTGGTGCTGATCAGGATGTCGGCCGGGGCCGGCTTGAGCGAGCGCACGGCGGCCGGGAACAATGGCAGCAACATGCGGTAGTTTCGGGTGATGTGGGGAATTTTCTGGAGCCAGGACGTGTGGATGGTGCGGTTGCGGATCGGCTCGGATACGACAGCCGGATCTGCGAGTAATGTGTATAGGGGGGCCTCCGGATAGGCCTCGCAGAGAATTTCGAGGACACGTTCGCCGCCGCGCATTCCGCTGAGCCAATCGTGGCAAAGTGCTACGCGGGCGGTGGGCCAGTGCGTTGGGGGTTGGGGGGGCGTCATGATGAGGTCTCCCCGGCCGCGGCTTCATAGCACGCCAATGTGGCGCGGGCGGTTTTTTCCCATGAGAAGCGTTTGGCATTCTCGATGCCGCGGTTGATGTGGCGCTGACGTTCCTGTGGATCGTCGCGCAGGCGCAGAATGGCCCGGCAATAGGCTTGGGTATCATCGGGCTCTACGAGAATGGCGGCATCCCCTGCGACTTCGGGCAGGGAGCCCGCGTTGCTGCAGACCACGGGTATGCCGCAGGCCATGGCTTCGATGATCTGCAGTCCGAACCCCTCATAGCGGGAGGCGTGGAGCATGATATCAGCCCTTTGGATGTAGTGGATAAGTTCCTGGTCGCCAACGAAGCCCGTCCAGCGGACTTGTTCCTGTACCCCGAGCCGGGCAATGGTCTGTTGTGGTTTCGGGTAGCGTGGATCGGGTGCGCCAACGAGCGTTAGCTGGGCGAGGCAGGCATGTCGGGTTTTGAGGTCATGCACGACATGGATCAAGCGTTCGATGTTTTTATAGGGATCCGCACGGCCAACATACAGGAGTTCAAGTTCTGTCGATGCTGATGCACATGGCTCGGATTGTTTCGGGGCGGGTACGAAGGCGGGGGAAACGCCATTATGAATCACAGCAATTTTGGTTGGATTTACATGCAAGAGCGCGGCAATATCCTGGGCGGATACATGGCTGACGGTGGCAATTCGGGTGGAGCGTAGTGCGGCTTCCTGCAGGACGCGCCGAAAGATGGGTAAGAGGCGTGATTTACGGGATTGCGGGGCGTGGTCGGGAAAGCGAAGGGGTATGAGATCATGGATGGTGCTGACGGCGCGGATCGGCCCGTTCCCCTGCCGGTTGAAGGCGCGCAATGGCAACATGTAGTTGGGGCTGTGAAAGACGCGGATTTGGCGTTTGCGCAAGAGGCTGGGCAGGCGCAATTGGGATTGGATCGAGAAGATGGGCCATGGGATCATGACGGGTTCCATATGGGGGGCATCCTGGATGCCGATCTCCTGGCAGGTTCGCGCCGCAATCGCAGGATCCGAAAACAGTACGTGAAAGGTGTGCTTGCTTGGTGTCGTAGCATACATCCGCAATAGTTGGCGGGTGTAGTTACCGATTCCTGAAATATCCTGGAAGATCCATCGAGCGTCGATTGCAATGTTCATGCGAGGGTATTCCGGTATACATTGAGGGTTTCGGTTGCCGTTTTTTCCCAGGTATACTGGCCGGCAACCCGGATGCCGCGCTCGGCTAGTTCTAGGCGTAGCGCCGCGTCGGATAGGATCGAGAGAACACTGTATTTCCATTTTTCGAGATTGAAGTGATCGTGGAGGATGGCACCATCCTGGAGAATTTCAGCAAGCGATCCCCCTGTGCTGGCAGCGACCGGGGTGCCGCATGCCATGGCTTCGAGTGGCGGGAACCCAAAGCCTTCGTAAAAGGATGGAACGATACAGATTTCGGCGCCGGCATAGAGCGAGGGGAGTTCGTGGTCGGGGATATACCCAATCCGGCGGATATCCTTGGCACGGGGGGATTGCTTGATGCGTTCGAGAATGGCTTCGTAGTGCCAGCCGAGCCCGCCTGCAATGATCAAGTCGCCTTGAAAGTCTTTGAGCTGCTCGAATAACTGTATCAGGAAGTTGAGGTTCTTGCGGGGTTCGACGGTGCCGACGGTTAGCAGATAGGGGCGATAGATTCCATTACGCGTGCGGAAGCGTTCGATTTCTGATTGCGTGGGGCGTGTAAATTCGGGGCCGATCCCCAGGTGAATCGGGAATACCTTCTCGCGCGGGACGTTGAGGAACGTGACGATTTCCTCGGCGGAGAACTTGGAGATCGTGATGATGGCATCCGCGCGCTGGGCCGTGCGGGTGATTCCGCGTGTGAGGTGTTTGAGGTTGCGCGGCTCGGTGTACTGGGGATAGCGGATAAAGGATACGTCGTGGATGGAGACAATGGTCTTGCCCTTGTTGCAGGGTGGTACCAGGAAATTGGGAAAATGGAAAAGGTCGGCCTTGCCGTAGATCCATTCATAAGGCGGGAAGGCGAGTTGGTTCCAGGATTTTTGCATGATGCCACCGGGCATCCACCGGACCGGATGGAGGCCGGGGTGTTGTTGCAGGCTGGGGGGGATGGTGGCTTCACGCCGGAAGTCGAAGAAGTCCATCCGCAGGTGCATGTCCGGGGACATTTGCGGTATGAGGTGCGTGGCAAGCTCACGGGTATAGCGTCCGATTCCGGCTTGCTGGGTCACGGCTGGTTGTAGATTCAGTGCAATTTTCATCGTGGGGAGCATAGCGGTCTGGGAGCGTGCGGGCAAGCGGCATTTGAGATTCTACCTGATGTAGATGCAATGGGGTATCGCTGGGAGGCATTAGCCCCCATGCGAAAAGCTTGTTGCTGGGGTCGAATTAGTGTTTGTCAGGTGAGAGAATGTTGCTACAGTGTGCGGCATGCAATGGGTGGTTGCCGATTGCGTAAAGCATGATCGTAGGACAAACAGCATGAAGGTGAGGGTGAAATGACGATATTCGAGTGTCGTACATGTGGTCATATTGAATTTGGTGCCGCGCCGGAGAAGTGTTTGGTGTGTCGTTCCCCGAAAACCGCGTTCACGGAGAATGCGGATGCGATCCAGCGTCCTGCAGATCCGGCAAATCTGAGTGAAGGGGACAAGAAACATATTCCTGTGTTAAAGGTTACAGGTTGCGGGCTATTGGCTGGCTGCACGGATGTGCATGCTATCGTTGGCGATATTGAGCATGTGATGCAACCGAAGCACTACATCCTCTATATGGACTTTTATTTAGATCACCGTTTCATTTCGCGGGTGTGGCTGGCTCCGGAGGTGTGTAAACCGGCTGCGTCCCTGCATTTGGCGGCCACCAGCGGCACCGTAACGGTGATTGAGAGCTGCAATGTGCATGGCAACTGGATGGCTGAGATCGACCTGTAACGGTTTGTTTTGGGCATCTAGGCGGCTGCGATGTTTGCGCAGATATCCAGATTATCTGCAATATCAGTGCGTTTTGCGCTGAGATTGCGCCGCAGCGTTTGAATGCCTTGGGCACAGATTTGGCGGCACCGTTCGCTGGAGATGCCAAAAAGGGTAGACAAATCCTTGAGCGTGGGCGCATTCTCGTTGAAATAGAGCATGGATATCATTTTGCTGGTGCGCGCGGGCAACGCATCCATGGCATCGAAGAGGTATTGGCGCAGATCTTCCTGCTCGAAGATCTCGTAGGGTGTTGCCGTTTTTTCATCGGCCATATGCTCGCTCCATTGCAAGCTGTCCTCGCCCTGCCCGCCAAAGTCTTCGAGATGGCAGATGCCGCTTTCGGCACTTTTTTTGAAGAGGGCAAAGGCCTCCTCGGAAACATTGAGTTTCTGCCGGATATCGTCATCTGAAATGTCCTGCGCGGCCTCTTTGCGGAGGGCCTCGATTTCGGCCCAGTATGTGAAGTGATGTTCCGGTATATGGATAAAGCGTGATTTTTTGATGGCCCGGATCATATGGCTTTTGATGCATTTGCAGGCGTATGTACTAAATCGGACGGGGGTTGTGTTCTCTCCGTAGGCTGCTTGATAGGAGCGCGCAGCCTTCACAAGGCCAATATTGCCCTCAGCGATAAGGTCAAGATTTGATAGCCGGGCCGTGGCGCGGTTCAAGTGGCGATCAAATTCTTTGAGGCAGTGAATCACCAGTCGCAGATTGGCCTCGACCAATTCCTGTACTGCTGCTTCTTGTTTATTTGGGGGTACACGCGGATCCTGGATCAGGGACGAAAGTTCCTGTTCACGCTTTTTGGTGATCAGCGGGAACTGCGATATATCACGCATGTAGGTCTCAAAAGCATCTGCGTTGCGAATCATGTTCTATCCTCATGAAGTCGTTTTCCTGTTACCACATTCTACACGTTCCCGCTTTAATTAGCTATAATCGTGCCAAGTTCCTTCCCGTTTGGCTAAGGATATGAAAATGCTTGTCGGGTAGTGGATTGCAGAAGATTGGGGGGAGGAGGGAAACATTCAGATTATTGGTATGTGTGTGTTTTGAGACACAGGGAATGGCATAAGTGTGTTGTGATGTGCACAGTATCATTTTTTTGTATGCCGCGGTGGTCGCCACGGTGGCATCAAACTGCTTGACAGGGATTGTCGCGCTATGGGAGTTTGGTGAAACAAACAATTTAGGCGAGAGAGTGTTATTGGAGCCAGATCGGTTGGTTGTGTGGGAATGATCGTTGCGGCGGGAGGTGCGGGGTATGTCAGAAGCAGTCATTGCGGTGTCGGATCTTTCTGTGACGTATGGTCGTGGGGGTAGGACCGTGCATGCGGTCGATGGTATTTCCTTTACGGTCTCAGAGGGGGAGTGCGTTGGTTTTATCGGTGTGAATGGTGCGGGGAAGTCGACTACGCTCAAGACGTTGATGGGCTTTTTGTTTGCGACCAGCGGAGAGGCGTTGGTATGGGGGCAACCTGCAGGCACGCCGGAGAGTCGTTTGCGAATCGGGTATTTGCCTGAAGTGGCCTTGTATTATCCCTTCATGAAGGCAAGGGAACTGTTGGAATTGTATGGGGGCCTCAGTGGACTGGATAAGGCATTGTTGCGCGACCGTATTCCGGAGGTGCTGGCGATGGTGGGACTCGCGGGCAAGGGAGAAATTCTCCTGAAGCAATTTTCCAAGGGGATGCAGCAGCGTCTGGGGATTGCGCAGTCGATCATAGCGGAACCGGACCTGTTTATTTTTGATGAGCTTACCTCGGGGTTAGATCCGCTCGGGCGGCATACGTTACGGACACTTTTGCTGGGCTTGAAGGCGCAGGGCAAGACGATCTTCTTCAGTTCGCACGAGTTGGTGGAGGTCGAGAGCCTGTGTGATCGCGTCTTGATCATTCACCAAGGACGGATATTGCGTGATGCAACGGTTGCGGCCTTGCGTGCCGAGGGCGGGACACGCGGATTGGAGGGGTTCTTTATTGATTTGATTGGTGCAGCCGGGGGGCCGCAAGCATGAAGGGGCGGGCGATTCGTTTCATCGCGGGGACTGTGTTGCGCGAATCGCTGCGCCGCCGCGAGATTTATGTCCTTGTGTTGGTTGCATGCGGTTTGATCGCGGTGATCCTAGGGTTCGACTTTTTCGGTATTGGTGGTCTCACCAAATTCTATCGGGAGGCGTCGCTGAAAGTGATGGGCTGGACCACCGCATTTGCTGTCATTGTGCTCGCGACGCGTCAATTACCGCGCGAAATGGAGAACCGCACGATCTATCCGCTGTTAGCCCGTCCGATTCGTCGCGTGGAATTTCTGTTGGGTAAGCTTGTTGGGGTATTGCTGGCAGGGCTATTCTGTTTTGCGTTGTTCATGCTGATATTTTTGCTTGGGTCCTTACGGATACAAGCGACTGTACCGTGGGGGCTGTTTTTGCAGCACATGTATCTACAGCTTGCGATGTTGGCGATATTGTCGGCGTTGGGTTTTTTGTTGTCATTGGTGGTGCATACGGATGCGGCGATTACGATTTGCGTACTGTTGTATGCATTATCGGCGGTATTGGCAACCGTGCTGGTACACCTATACGCCTACATGGATGCGGTGGGGCGGGTACTGCTGCAGATCCTGACGTATGCCGTGCCGCAGCTCACGCTTTTTGATTTGTCCGCGAAGGCTGTGCACGCGGAGGCCTGGTCGCCGCTTTCCTGGCAGATTATGCTTAGTTTGACGGTATATGCCGTGGTGTACACGGGGGTATATTTCGCTGGCGCATTCGTTCTTTTTCGGCGGAGGGCGTTATGAGGGATGGTCTGTTATTGCACCGCACTGCGATTCGCATCATCGGGCGTGGGGTGTGGATTGAATTATTGCGGCGGCAGGATCTGTATGTGTGTGGTATGCTGATGGTGCTGTTTCTGCTGGGGGTGGCGGTGGTGCGCATCGTGGGGATTGAGGCACCTGCCACGGGCACCTTTATGCTCAATATGGGGTTGAGCCTGTCGACCATGACGGCGCATATTCTGACGTTACTGTTGGCGGTACGTCAGTTCCCGACGGAAATCGAGAATCGCACCTTGTACCCTTTACTGGCACGTCCAGTGCGGCGGGCTGATATTGTTTTGGCGAAGTGGTTTGCGGTGGGCTGTTGTGGCGTGGCAGTTTACGCCGTGCTGGCGGGTGTGGCCTGGATCAGTGTGCCGAAGCTGGAGGGCTATGCGTCCGGGCTATTATTGCAGATGCTTCTGTTACAGTTGGTGTCGCTGTTCCTGCTATCCGGTCTTGCGATCGCGCTTTCGCTCGTCGTGCCGCGTGGCATTGCCTTGCTGGCAGGGGGCAGCCTCTATTTTGCGGGGGCGACGCTGCGCCGCTTGGTGGGACGAGGCGACGGGGTGCGGCCTGTGCTGGCGGCCTACATCCCGGATTTTGGGATGCTGGATCTGACAACGCGCTACACCGATGGCGTTGCGGCCCTCTCCAGTGTTGAGATTGTGCTGTTGCTGGGCTATGGTTGTGGTCTGGTATTGCTGGTGGTTGCGTTTGGCGTCCTGGTATTTAACGGGAGGCGCTTATGAACCGGTGGTCTGGTGAAGCGCGGCGTGTATTGTTGTTGATTCTGTTGAGTGGGGGCTTGCCCTTATTGGCCCTGCGCGTGGATCCGCGGGCCTATGCGGGGGGGCGTTCGCGTGATGCTGTTGCGCGATCGGTACGTAATACGAGTGCGATCGCGCGCTTGCTGGGTGAGCTGCGCACCTCGCTTAGTGATATGATGTTCATCAAGACCGAGCGTTATCTGCATAGCGGTGTGGGGTATGTGCCACATCATAGTGCACAGCTTCTGTCCGTCGAAGAGATGGGTGCCGAAGTGGATGAGCATCAATCGGAGATCGGTGCGGAACATGCGGGCATGATCGAAGATCCGAGCCATGCCGGCACGCAGACACTGATTCCTGACGTTTCGCGCGATTACCGTGGATTTATTGGTACGCTGCACCGGTCGGTCAAGCCATGGAGGGATCCTTCTCGGGCGCATTTGCATTCGGATGGTACGCAGCTCTTGCCTTGGTTCCGGATCATGACCCTGAATGATCCGAACTATGTGATGGGCTATGCCGTTGGGGGCTGGTGGGTTTCGTTGCATGATGTGGATGCATCCCTCGCATTTCTCGCTGAGGGCATCCGTAATAATCCGGATGCTTTTCAGATCCGGCTTACGCGGGGGATGCTGTTGTTGCGGATGATGCGTCGTCCGGAGGTGCCGCGGTTGGAGTTGCTGGATGATCTTTTGGGCGATTTCCGGGAGGCTGCACGGCTCGGGGTTGCGCAGCGGCCTGATCCTATCGATGGTCTGGCGGAAGATCAGCCTGGGTGGTCCTTGTTTCAGGAGCAGGATTTGTGGACGGCATGCCAGACGCTGGTGCTGCTGGAAAAGCAGTATGGTGACGCGGTGGAGGCCCACCGGCTCGCGCAAGCGTTTCTTGGCGTCTTCCCGGATAATACCGTTTTGAGAAATGTGTTGCTGGAGACCGCGCTGGAGAGGTAAACGTGGACGCGGTGCAGGTGGGGCCGGTAATGGAAGCATATAATGAGATGAAAGGATTTACGTGATAGTAGGGGGACGATATTGGATTTTTTGTTTCGGCGTACTCTTGGTCGGGATCTCCGGGCTGGCCGGCGCCGATGAGGCATTGGTGGCGGGCGATAAGAATGATTTGGTTGCGTTGGAAGCATTGACGGGGCGCTGGATCGGTTTGCGGTCGGAATTGGCGGCGGAGCGGCAGACTTGGCAGCGGCAGCAAGCGCATTGGCAGCGGGAGATCGATTTGCTGCAGCAAGAAATTCGTGTGCGCCGGACGCGGTTGGATGCGGACGCGGATTTTCTCACTTCGGTGGAGCAAACGCAGGCGGACATTTCAGGAGAGAAGGATGCGGTCGAGTCCTCGCTGCATGCTCTTGGTGCGGTTGTGGGCCGGCATGAAATGCTATTGCGTGCGTGGGAGCCCTTGGTGCCGCAGGGGTTGTTGCCTGAATTAGGGGTGGGATTCGGTGCGTTGCCGGCGAATGATGCGGCGGCGGCGCGCGCAGGGGTGCTACGCCGTTTGCAGACGGTGCTGGCGCTCTATACACAGCTCGAGACTCTGCACAATACTATACATGTTGTGCGCGAACTGGTGGATGTCGATGGGCTCGAGCGCGAGGCTGAGATATTGTATCTGGGGTTGGCCCGTGGGTTTGCCATTTCTGCCGGGGATGCGTGGGCTGCCGTGGGAACGCCCACTGCTGAGGGGTGGATCTGGCAGGAGGAATCGGGGCAGGCAGCAAGTATACGCCTTGCGCTGCGGGTATTGGAACGCGACGCTGCCGCGCAGTTTGTGCCATTGCTGCTTGAAGTGG
>SLBU01000101.1 GCA_007126175.1 Kiritimatiellia bacterium | reverse complement strand
CTTCGCACCAAGGCATCCAACAACATCCTCGACATTACCAGAGAACATGGCAATGGCGACATCATGTTTACCAACCGCCAGAACCTCGAAATTCGCGATGTCCCCGCAGACAAGGCGAAACAAGTGGTTGCGGCCCTGCACGAGGCAGGATTACAAACCGAGGGGCTCGAACATCTACCTGATATTGTAGCCTGTGTCGGAACCACCATGTGCCGCCTGGCGGTGTCCGATACCCCGGATGCCTACCACCGCCTGCATGATGCCTTCTCCGATGACGAAACCTACTGGCGCAAGATCGGACCACTGCGCGTCAACCTCACCGGTTGCCCCAATAATTGCGCCCAGGCCTGGGTTGCCGATATCGGCCTGCGCGGACGCCGCATCCGCGATGATGCAAACGGTGGATCGGAAGAAAGTTTCACGGTATTTGTCGGGGGCAAGCTGCATGGCACCGGACGTATCGCTGAAGAGTTGTTCGATGTGCGGACCGAGGAACTCGTGCCCGCGATACGCCGCATCCTCGACGCCTACCTCGACCAACGCCACGAAAATGAAATATTCTGCGATTTCATAGATCGTGTCGGCGTGCCGGCTTTTAAAAACATGATCCCCTCTTGAAAAGAAGGATACATCAATATGGAAACCTTGCTACAAGAAGCCGAAGCCCTGATCAACGCCGCCAAATGCGACGATGCCGTTGCCTTGCTCTGCCGGCTGGGCCCTCCTGAAGATGTCAGGATCTGTGAACTGATTGCACGCGCCTATCATGGACGCCGACGCTCCCGTGGCGATGTATATTCCGCCCGCGTCTTTGCCGAACAAGCCATTGCCAAGGGCAGCACGAGCCCCTTGATGCAGGATATCCTGGCCCACGCACGGCACACCGACAGACCGCTCCAGCACAAACTCGAAACCCCGTGCTGCACGATGGGTGGCTATCAGGATACGCGCCAGGAGGGCGATGCGCCCTACCCTTTCTCGGCACTCTCCAAATGTAAAGGGAAAGCCAATGCCCCCAAAGACTTTCAATGGGCCGCGCAAAATGTACCCTGCCAGAAAGCCTGCCCGGCCGACACGGATATCCCCGGGTATCTGGATGCCATCCTGCGAGGCGAATACGCCAAAGCCTACAAGATCAATTTGCGCGACAATGTCTTCCCCGCCATCCTGGGACGCGTCTGCTCGCGCCCCTGTGAGGCCGCTTGCCGGCACGGCTGGGAGGGTCTCGGAGATTCAGTGGCCATCTGCTTCTCCAAGCGATCAGCCTCTGACTTCGGTGGCCAGGCACCCGTTGTGCTCGACAAATGGTACAAACCCAGCGGTAAATCCGTCGCCGTGGTCGGGGCGGGCGTTGCCGGCCTCGCCGCCGCGCGCCAATTGGCGCTATTGGGACACACTGTCACCGTCTTCGAAAAACACAACAAGCCCGGCGGGATGATGAACCAAGGCATCCCCGTATTCCGGCTGCCACGTGACATCATCGATAAGGAAATTGCCCAGATCACAGCCCTCGGGGTAATGATCACCTGCAATACGGAAGTTGGCAAGGACATCACGCTATCCCAACTTGCCAAGGAGCATGATGCCGTCGTCATGGCGGCGGGCACCCTGCGCCCCAATCTTCTCAACCTGCCGGGTAGCAATCTTACAGGCATTCGCCATGGGCTCGACTTCCTGCTGGAGATCAATGAGAACGAAAAGGGCATGATCGGCGAGCACGTTGTCATTGTTGGCGGAGGGTTCACCGCGATGGACTGCGCCCGTACGGCACGTCGCCTCGGTGCCACAACCGTCCAGATTGAGGAAGAGCAACACGACAAAGTCGCCCCCGGCTCAATCCTCCGCATCGCCGCTGGCAAGGTCAAGGTCTGGTATCGACGCTCGGTCGATGAAATGCTCGTCACCCCCGGCGAAATCGAGGAACTCGAACATGAGCATATCCCGCTCGAAACCATGGTCACCCCCAAAGCGTATATCGGCGAGAACGGTCACATCAAGGCCATGGAATTCGTCCGCACCGAGCTCGGCGAACCGGACGCCAGCGGTCGCCGCCGCCCCGTCGAAATTCCCGGCAGCGAGTTTGAAATTTCGGCTGACACCGTGCTGCTCGCAACGGGCCAGTTCCCGGATACCGCCTGGATCGACCAAACCCTTTACGCCGACCTCGTCGCCGAGGACCAATGGCTCAAGAGCGGAACCGCCTATGCCACCCTGCGCGAGAAAATCTTTGTCGCGGGCGATTTTGCCACGGGTGCCAGCTCCCTGATCCAGGCCATCGGACATGCCAAGGAATGTGTGCGCGCGGTCGATCGATTCCTCACAGGCCGCGAACGCATTCGAGACTTTGTGCAGATCGAGGACGCCGTCACCACTGGACGAATCCGCGAAATGGATTACGTGCCCCAACAAAAAATGCCTACGGTGGATCTTGCGCGGCGCGACCTCCCCACGGAAGTGGAAACCGGCTACGAGGAAGCCTTGGCACGTGACGAAGCCCAGCGCTGCTACCAGTGCAACTACAAATACGAGATCGACGCCGACAAATGCATCTACTGTGACTGGTGTATCAAAGCCAAACCACGCCCGGACTGCATCCTCAAAATCAAAGAGCTACACTACAATCCAGATGGTTCCGTCGCCGGCTGGGATATTGCCGAAACGCAAGATGATGTAAATTTGATCTGGATCAACCAGGAAGACTGCATCCGTTGCAATGCCTGTGTCGATGCCTGCCCCGTCGATTGTATCAGTCTGCAAAAGGCTACGTTGCTAACCCATCAACCAGTCCCATCGGAAAACCTATGAACGAAATATTTACTCGCATCCAACACCTTGACCCACATGATGCCGCGGGCATCCTGCGGGAAGTAATCAACTACTATGGCGACCACGTCGTTATGGCAACCAGCTTCCAGCTCGGCGGCCTCGTCCTGCTGGATATGGTGCACCGGCTCGACAAACGCGTACGCGTCTTCTCGCTCGATACCGGGCGCCTCCCCGAAGAAACCTATCAATGCGCCGAGCAAGTGCGCCTGCGCTACGGTATTTCCGTCGAATGGGTATTCCCCCGGCACGACGCTGTCGAAACCCTTATCCGCGAAAAGGGCATGTATTCCTTTCGCGAAAGTGTCGGAAATCGCAAGGAATGCTGCGGCATTCGCAAGGTGGAACCCCTGGCACGGGCACTAGCGGGGGCCGAGGCCTGGATCACCGGGCGGCGTATGGATCAAAGTGAGAACCGCCGGGAAATCAACATCATCGAAAATGATCCGGTTCAGCCCGGTCGCGTCAAGATCAACCCCTTGGTACAATGGTCCAAATCCGAACTATGGGAATATGTGAACGCACACCACGTGCCCTACAACAAACTCTACGACAAGGGATTCCTCTCCATTGGCTGTGAATGCTGCACACGCCCCTGCCAGGAAGGCGAGGACGAACGCGCCGGACGCTGGTGGTGGGAAGCCCCCGAGGAACACAAGGAATGCGGTCTGCACTTCACCCGTGGCGAAGGCATTTAACCCTCCGCAAGATGCGTCTGCATCTTCTCTTCCACGGCATGCTGGCGCAACGGGCCAATTACGTCTTCGAGATTGCCCTCGATAATCCGGTCGAGGCTATACAAGGACAACCCGATGCGATGATCGGTTAAACGGCTTTGCGGGAAATTGTAGGTACGAATGCGACCGCTGCGGTCACCCGTTCCGATGAGCGAACGCCGCTCCGCCCCCTGCCGATCGGCCTCCTCCTGCCGCTTCAGCGCCAGCAAACGCGCCTTGAGTACGCCCATCGCCTTCTCGCGATTCCGATGCTGCGACTTCTCGTCCTGGCATTGCACCGTGACCCCCGTGGGAATATGCGTGATGCGCACCGCGGAATCCGTCGTGTTCACACTCTGCCCCCCGGGTCCCGAGGAACGGAAAATATCGATACGAATCTCATCTGGTGGCAGATCGAGATCGTCCTCCTCCTCCACTTCCGGAAAAACAGCCACCGTGGCAGCAGAGGTATGGATGCGCCCTTGGGCTTCGGTCTGCGGAACGCGCTGGACACGGTGCGTGCCACTCTCATAGCGCAAATACCCATAGGCCATATCGCCCTCAACCGCGAAGATTACCTCCTTGAAGCCGCCAATCTCACTCGCACTGGCATCCACAATCCCGGTTTTCCAGCCCCGCGATTCTTCATACCGGCAATACATCCTGTACAGATCCCCGGCAAACAGCGCCGCCTCATCCCCGCCTGTTCCCGCCCGAATTTCCATAATCACGTTGCGATCATCATCCGGATCCGGGGGCAGTAGACTCACCAGCAACGACTGTTCCACACCCGGCAAAGCCTCTTCAAGCTCCGCTAACTCCAGCGCAGCCATCTCCGCCATCTCCGGATCCTCATCGCTCACCAATTCGCGGTTTTCTGCGATACGTTGTGTCATATCCCGGTAGAGCGAAGCCTTCTCGGCCGTCTTCTTGATGTGCGAATGCTCCTTCAGTAACTTGCGATACAAAGCGCTATCCGAGGCAGTCTCAGGTTGAGAAAGCAAGGACTCCAGTTCCGGCAAACGCATCAGAATCCGGTCGACCATGTTTTCGTCAATCATAAATGCCCCACATTCTCACCCGCAAAAGGCACAAAAAAGGGGCACGGAACCACACTGGATTCCGCATGCCCCTCTTTGTCCTGCATCGCTAGGCTGTGGCTTTTTGGCGATACCGGCGATTAAACTGCTCGACGCGACCCTCGGTATCGACCATCGAGGACTTACCAGTATAAAAAGGATGGCACGCCGAACAAACGTTAATGTGCATATCCCTACCAGTTGAACCAACGTTGATCACATTGCCACAGGCACACGATATCGTCGTCATGCCAAATTTCGGATGTATATCTTTTTTCATATCCCTTACCTCGTATCCCCAAAAAGACTTTTGAATATACCCCGCCGCACCCTCGCACGCAAGAATATACTTCACCACAGTAAAGAATGGAGGCGCGAACCGGAATTGAACCGGTGTAGGAGGTTTTGCAGACCTCTGCCTAACCACTCGGCCATCGCGCCATTCTTTAAAATTATTATCTATACAAAAAGCGTGCGAATGAAACGTTATTTGGAAGCGGCCTTGGCCTGTTCCTTCTTACGCTTCAACTGGCGCTCGCGCCGTTTCCGCTTTGCTCTTGTTCGTAGTTGTTGTCCCATAATCCCGTAAGTGTTATCAGCATGCGCAATCGCTGTCAAACCCAAACCACACTTTCCGAACCTTTTTAGAAGCAACTTGCCTTTTCTTGTTCGAGGTGCGCAATATAGGCACCACAGCAATACATGAGGAGGATCATAGAATGAAACGGCAGAACCGCGGTTTTTCCCTGATTGAACTTTTAGTCGTTATCGTGATCATCGCCATGTTGGTCGGTATCTTATTACCCGCCATTGGCCGGGCACGCGCCTCCGCCCATCAGGCGCGCGGGCTCGCAAACCTGCGCCAGTGGGTACTGGCGTTTACGATGTATGCCGATGACTACCGCGGACGCTTCCCCACCGAGGGACAGACAGGGGGAAGCGTCGCCATCCAAGCCGCCAATGCCTGGTTTAACATATTACCTCCTTATGCCAACGAAGAACCACTCAGACGCCACCCAGAGGTGTACGGGCGTTACCCCCGCCCCGGCGATCGCAATATGTTCATGTGCCCTGCGTTGCGGATGACCGACTTGCAGGCCTCCCCCGGCAACAACGACCCCGTTTTTGCATATGCATACAATCTCTGGATCCAACCCGACGGCGAACAACCCCTGCGCTGGCAGGACATCGAAAATGTTGCCTCCCGCTTTGCCGTCATCGGCGAGCGCGGCCCCACGGAGGACAATCCTGCAATGACGCGTGCCATTATGGACGGAAACGACCTTGCCTTCCGGCATCAGCGCGGGCGCTACACCCTCATCGGTTTTGCCGATGGGCATGCAGCTCCGCATAATACGGAAACCCTCGACACCGTGATCTGGGATCCGAATCATTGAGACACCCTCCGCAGAGTCCCGATCTGCCCGCATCAGTAATGCAGAGGACCAGCATGAAAGACGCGCGTCAATCGCAACCGCCTACGATCCTATTGGTTGCCATCAACGCGCGCTACTCACATTGTAGCCTCGCCGCGCGCTCGCTAATAGCCAACATGCGCCACATGCAACCTCGCCTACTGGAATGCGAAATCAAGCAACCCCCCGCCGCAATGGCAGATCAAATGGCATGCGCACAGCCGTCGATTCTGGCAATCGGCGTCTACATCTGGAATCGTTCCCTCATCGAATCCTTACTGCCATTGCTGCGGGCCAGGCTGCCCCAAACCGTAATCATCCTGGGCGGACCGGAAATCAG
>SLBU01000184.1 GCA_007126175.1 Kiritimatiellia bacterium | reverse complement strand
GCGGCGGTGGCCAAAGTCCTGAACTCTGAACTCTGAACACCTGAACACTCGCACCACAGAAAACGCTAAACAGCAAAACACCGCTTCACACGGAAACTAATTTCAAATATTTTTGGCTAGTGTTTGAAGCTGCGCTGAGCGGTAAAACACATGGCGGCATTGTATTCGTTGCAGGCCTCGATCACCTCGTAATCGCGGAGGGACCCGCCGGGCTGTACCACGGCGGTTACGCCCTCTTTGAGGCCCACTTCGATGCCGTCGCGGAAGGGGAAAAAAGCATCGGATACCATGCAGGATCCGGTAAGTCCGCCGTTTTGTGCTTTGACGGCATCCAGAATGACGGCACGTGCGGCAGCATCTTCCAGATTGTTAAACGGTATGCTATGTTGTTCCCAGCAGATCCGGTCGGCAAGTTTCGTGTAGGCTTTATCACGTGCAATTTGTGCGACGCCGACGCGATCTTGTTCACCCGTTCCGATGCCGACCGTCACACCGTTTTTGATGTAGAGCACGGAATTGCTGGTGACGCCTGCCTCCACGAGCCAGCCAAATATCATGTCATCGCGTTCCTGTTCGGTGGGCTCGCGCTGCACCTGGTAGGTCTGGCCTTTGTATTCCACGGCTGCCAGCATGAGATCGGACGGGCGACGCGCCTGGGGTTGGAAGGACCATTGCGCAACCAGACCACCATCGATCAGGGATTTGAAGTCGACAAAGCGTGTTGCTGCAAATTCTTGCAGGCGCGCCATGTTATCGATCCGCATGACCCGCAGGTTTTTCTTCTGGCCGAAGAGGTCCATGACGCCCGCCTCGAATTCGGGGGCCACAACGACCTCGGCGTAATTTTCGGCAATCAGCTTGGCGGTTTCGATATCGCAGGGTCGATTCAGGGCGATGGCTCCGCCAAAGGCTGCCAGGCGATCGGCCATGTTGGCCTTGTTGTAGGCTTCCGCGAGGCTGGTTCCCTTGGCTACCCCACAGGGGTTGTTATGCTTGACGATCACAGCGCAAGGGGTGTCCATCAGGTATCGCAGGATATTGAGTGCATTGTCGGCATCGGTGATGTTGGTCTTGCCGGGATGCTTGCCGGACTGGAGTAATTCCACATTCGAGGCCAGATAGCGCCCGGATTGAATGGCGGAAACGTCGCCGAGTGTCAGGTTGCCGTTTACGAGACGGTATAGGGCGGCTTCCTGCCCGGGGTTTTCGCCGTAGCGCAATCCTTTTTCCACACCATCGATCGTCCAGGTGCCTTTTTCATAGCAGAGCGTTTGGCGGGAGTCGTCTGCCTCGATGAAACAGATTTCCATGCGGGGCGGGAAGTGATCATCCATGATGGTGCGGTAGGCCGCCTTGAGGTCAGTCGTTGACATGTGGTGCTCCTTGCAGTCGTTAATTGTTCAGGCTCTGAATCGGGGCGGGAACATGCCCGCCGCGCTCTACAAATGTCTCGTTGCCATCCGGACAGGCCACATTGGTGATGGTGCCAGATCCGAAAAGACCGCCATAATCGACGAAGTCACCATGTTTTTTGCCGGGCACGGGGATCAGGCGTAATGCGGTGGTTTTGCGGTTGATGATGCCGATGGCGGCCTCATCCATGATCATGCCGCAGATGGTGGTCCAAGCGATATCCCCGGGCAACAGAATCATGTCGAGCCCGACGGAACAGACCGCCGTCATGGCTTCGAGTTTTTCCAATGTGAGGGTACCATCCTTGACGGCCTTGGCTAATGCGTGGTCTTCCATTACAGGAATAAATGCCCCGGAGAGCCCGCCGACCGAGCTGGACGCAAAGGAGCCGCCCTTTTTGACCGCATCGTTGAGCATGGCGACTGCGGCGGTTGTTCCGGGGGCCCCGAGTTTCGTGATGCCCATGGTCTGGTAGATTTCACCAATACTGTCCCCGATGCGAGGGGTGGGAGCCAGCGAAAGATCGACAACACCAAAAGGTACCGATAGCCGTGCGGCAACGTCGCGCCCGATGAGTTCGCCGGTACGCGTTACACGAAAGGCCGTATGCTTGATTTCATCGGCAATTTCATCGAGTGTTGCGCGGGGGCGGGCCTCGATCAGACGTTCGACAGCACGTTTGACCACGCCGGGGCCGCTGACCCCGACATTGATCACGGTCTCGGGCTCGCCAGCCCCTAGGTAGGCACCTGCCATGAAGGGGTTATCCTCAGGAATATTCACAAATACGACAAGCTTTGCCGCAGCAAACCCATAGCATTCGGCGGATTCCTGGGCAATACGCAGAATGATTTTGGAGATCAACTGGATGGCATCCACATTCATGCCGGCCTTGGTCGAGCCGACGCTCAGGGAGGCACAGACGCGTTGGGTCACGCTGAGGGCCTCGGGGAGTGCCTCGATGAGCAACTGTTCGCCCGGAATGATGCCCTTGTGGACAAGGGCCGTAAAGCCGCCGATCAGGTCCACGCGCACTTCGGCCGCTGCCCGATCGAGTGCTTTGGCAAGTGCCACGGCCCCCTTGTGGTTGTGCCCGCCCAGCAGGAGGCTGGCTGGCGAAATGGCCAGGCGCTTGTTTACGACGGGTACCCCGTAGCGTGCCGAGAGCTCATCGCATACGCGCACGAGGTTGGCTGCCTTGTGGCAGATTTTGTCGTAGACATTGTCACAGACGGTCTGCATCACGGGGCCGGCACAGTCTGTAAGGTTGATTCCCATGGTGACGGTACGCACATCCAGATTTTCTTCTTCCAGCATGCGTACCGTGCTGAGTACATCTTGGGTATTGATCATCGTTGTATTCCTGCCTGATGGGGGTCCAGTAAGTTGCGTATGGGGCCCACTTCACTGATGGCCCGGAAGATGAACTCGTGCTGGAGCCCCGCTTTTAAGTTGAGCTTCTGGGCCAAGTGGCGGAGCTCGATTTGCACTTGCTTGATATCGAGGAGATCGGGCACTGAAATCTGCCCGACGTGGGTGATATGAGCGCCATTGAACTCCACATTCCAGTCTTCAATGTTGATTTTGCGATCGGCAAAAAAGGAGGTTACTGCCTGCAGAATGCCGGTTTGGTCATCCCCGGTGAGGGTCACCATGTAGCGTTCGCCGGTTGCTGCTTTGGTAACCTTGTTAACGTCGTAGGGGACCACAGTGACGCTGGCATCCCCAATGCGAAACGATCGGAGCATGCGCTGCTGCACGTCGCTGGCCGAAATGCCAGCCGGCAGGGTGGCCGTGAGCATGACCGTGAAATAACCTGCCACAACCGTTTGACGGATACCATCGATATTCGCACCTAGGTCGGTCACGGCCGAGGTGACGTCTCGCAGAATGCCCGGACGATCCGCGATCAGAACGGATATGACGTAACGTGTGAATGCACTTTCCATAAGCGCAGCAAACTACTGGAAGCCGATACCCAAGTCAATGATTTGCCGCACCCGCGTTTTTTTTATTTTGGCGTGGTTGCGAAATGCTCTTGACTGTAAGGCGTATCCGCCGCACAGTTCAGTGTTTTCCTGGAGGAGTAAGATTTTAGGGACTTTTTTGGAGGGAGACTGCCAATGTGGAGCAGTTTTGCAAGTTTGTTTTCGAATGACATTGGGATCGATCTAGGCACGGCGAACACGCTGGTCTATGTCAAGGATCGCGGTATTGTGCTGCGCGAGCCGTCGGTTGTCGCCATTCAAGAGGGAACCAAACGCGTGCTTGCCGTGGGGGATGACGCCAAGCGTATGCTGGGCCGAACGCCAGGAAATATCGTGGCAATCCGGCCGATGAAAGCGGGTGTGATTGCCGATTTCGAAATTACCGAGGCAATGCTCCGGTATTTTATCAAGAAGATTCAACGCCATCGTAAGATGGTTCGCCCGCGGATCGTGATTGCGGTTCCGAGTGACATTACGGAAGTGGAGAAGCGCGCGGTGAAGGATTCGGCGACGCATGCGGGTGCGCGGGAAGTATTTCTGATTGAGGAGCCGATGGCTGCCGCGATCGGGGTTGGTTTGCCGGTGCACGAGCCGGCTGGTAATATGGTAGTGGATATTGGGGGCGGCACGACCGAAGTGGCCTTGATATCCTTAGCGGGAATCGTCTTCAGCCGGACGGTTCGCGTTGGTGGGGATGAGATGGACGAATGTATCGTCCAGTATATGAAACGGGTATACAATTTGATGATAGGGGAGCGCACGGCCGAGGAGATCAAGATGACCATGGGGTCAGCTTATCCGACGGACGAGGAATCCAGCATCGAGGTAAAGGGGCGTGATCTTGTGGCGGGGCTGCCCAAGACGCTGACGATTACGTCCGAAGAGATCCGTGAGGCATTGCAGGAGCCGGTGTCGTCGATTATAGACGCCGTACGGGTGACGTTGGAACGTTGCCCCCCTGAATTGTCGGCAGATCTTGTGGACCGAGGGATGGTGCTGGCCGGGGGGGGTGCTTTGTTGCGTGGAATTGATAAGTTGATTGCTGAGCAGACGGGTCTGCCCGTGCACATTGCTGATGATGCTCTCAGTGCTGTGGCCGAAGGTACAGGCGTTGTGCTGAATGAACTCCATTTCTTGCGGCGTACAAGCAGTTAATCTGGGTATTCCTACGTGTTGCTTCCTGATGAGGACAAGCGGCTCTCCTTGAGAGTGGCTTGCTCGGGAATGCTTGCGTTGAGAGAAAAGCGAATATATTTTGGTCTATTGGCACTGCTGGTGCTGATACTATTGAACCTGCCCACGCGTGGTGCGCGTCGGGTGCGCGGTGCCGTGCGCGATCTGCTTTATCCCTTTGAGACGACACTTGTGAGCGGTTTGCGCCGCGCTTCGAGCATCGTGGGAACCATCGGTGAAAAGGCCCATTTGGTTTCCGAAAATGAGCGATTAGCGCAGGCGCTGGCAGAACGCGAGTATCGTATTCATGAGCTGGAGCAGATCCGTCTGGAGAATGAGGCGTTGCGCGATCAACTCGGGTTTGCCATTCTTTCGCCGCGGCGGTTGCTGTTGGCGGAGGTCACGGCCCGTGGTGATCTGGGGGGCTGGTGGCAGACGATTCGCATCAATAAGGGACACCGTGATGGAGTGCTGCCGGATATGGCGGTAATGGCATCTGACGGCATTATCGGTCGTACCATGGATGTGGCCGCACGCAGCAGTGAAGTCCTTCTGATTACGGATCCCAACAGTAAGTTAAGCGCCAAGATTGATCGGAATCGGGCGTTTGGCTTGATGCAAGGGACTGGCGTGCGCACGGGGGGAAAAGGCAGCATAGAGCTGCTTGCTTCTGCCCGCCCGGCGGAAATTCGCTATTTACCCGCCACACATGAAATTGTGACAGGCGATCGGGTTGTGACTTCTGGGTTGGGACATGTCTTTCCGGAGGGGTTACCGGTTGGGCAGGTGGTCAGGGTTCGTCTGCATGAGAGTGGCCTGTATCAGCAGGCCGAAGTGCAACTGTTTGCCGATCTGCGTGCTTTGCGGCATGTTTTTGTAGTTTTGGAGTAGAGGAAAATCGTGTATTTCTGGGGTTTATTACTATTGTCTGCGCCATTGGTGCTTTTACTGGAGGTGCTTGGGCCGATCCCGTTGTTCGGGCTCTGGGGGCATCTGCCATGGGTAAGTGCCTGGGTGGTGTATTATGCATTGCATCAGAAATTGCCTGCGGCTTGCTGCGCCGCGGTATTGGGGGGGCTGTTGGTGGATGGTTTCCGTCTGGGACAACCAGGGACAACCCTTTTTACCTATGGACTGACAGTGTTTCTCGCTGACCGTTTTCGGAGACAGATTGTGCCCGACGCGAGCATTACCGCAGCCGTCTTTGGTATGGTCACGAGCACAGGGGTCAGCCTTTTCGGGTTGGGCCTTTTGCTGATGGACGCGCACCGCGGTCTTTCCCCGATTCGGGTGGGCGGAAAGCTGCTTTTCACGCTGGTCGCCAGTGGTGTGCTGACCCCCCTGGTCTGTCTGCTGCTGCAGCGTGTGCATCGGGCTCTCGATCTGGTTGCGACCGAGGAGGACCAGCATGTCAACGCGTGAACGTCTCCAAACCGTACGAATGCGCATTTTTCTTGTGCTGGCGGTTATGCTGTTTGCCTTGGTGTTTCTGGCAGGACAACTTTGGCGGATTCAAGTGATCCGTGCGGATGAATTTGCCATGAGCCTTGATCGGCAAAGCATCCGGCGCGTACGTTTGCCGGGGATACGAGGACGTATCTTCGACCGTCATGGAGAGATGCTTGCTGATAATCAGCCGCTCTATTGCATTGCTCTCTACACGGAAGAACTGCGGCAACAAGGCCCCTGGATGCGTACGATTGATCATATTGATGAGGTAATCGATGCTCTCGCGCAAGTGCTGGAGCTGGAACGTCAAGTGGACCGCAGCGACATCCAGCGTCATGTGCAGCGCCGGTTACCGCTGCCCTTTTTAGCGTG
>SLBU01000037.1 GCA_007126175.1 Kiritimatiellia bacterium | reverse complement strand
CTTGCTGGTGGTGCATGCTGCCGATGAGACCTCCGCCCAAAGGGCCCAAGAACAGATTATGGCCGCAATCCGGATTGGCACGGAGCCGGTCGCGCCGCCGCCGGTGATTTTGGCTGCATTGGGAACCGAAGGGAATGTGGCTACACATGGATGATCTGGCACTTATTGAGATGGCACGGAACGCGGCACAGCAGGCGCATTGCCCGTATTCCCGCTTCCGGGTCGGTGCTGCCTTGTTAACAGATGATGGCCGCGTATTTACGGGATGTAACGTGGAAAATGCCGCCTACAGCTTGACCCTGTGCGCAGAACGCACAGCGCTTTGTTCCGCCATTGCTGCCGGGTGCCGTCAGTTTGTTACCATTGCCATTCTGGCGTCACATACAGCTACGCCGTGTGGCGCTTGCCGGCAGGTATTGGCCGAGTTCGTCCCTCCGGAGTTCCGGGTGCTAGTGGCATCCTTGGAGCGTCCTGCTGACTACCAGGTATTTATAATGGCAGATTTGTTGCCGCATCAGTTTGTACTGCAGAACAATGGCACAGGAAGTAACGCATGAAGAAAAAACGCACGCAGGATATCGGAATACGCAAGACGTTTGTGCTGGATACGAATGTATTGTTGCACAATCCACATAGCTTGGAGTCTTTCTCGGACAATCGGGTTGTGATTCCCATGGCCGTGATCGAGGAACTCGATACCTTCAAGACGCACAATGATGAACTGGGGCGCAATGCACGGCAAGTAATACGCCGGATTGACACGTTGCGGACGGAGGGGAGTCTGCGCGATGGGGTGCCTTTACCAGGTGGCGGCGTGCTGCAGATTCGTAGTGCGTTGCTGCCGGAGGCCGATGGCATGCTGGTGGAAAACGTGCCGGATAACCTGATCCTGCGGCTGGCCTATGAGCTGATCACGGAAAACGAAGAGGTCATCTTTGTCAGCAAGGACATCAACGCCCGCTTGAAAGCGGATGCGCTCGGTTTGCAGGTGATGGATTTCGAAAAGGAAAAAGTCAATTTCGATGAGCTGTATACGGGCTATACGGAGATGACGGTGCCCATGGCCACGATCAATGGCTTTTTCAAGAGCCGGGTCTACAAGCATAGCTCGATCGGTGAATTTCCGAATCAATTTGTGCTGATGCGGGAACGGACGAACCGCAAGCGCGGCAATACGGCGTTGGCGCGTGTACTGGAACCGGGCACACTGGTGCACCTGTCGAGCGATCTTGAGCGGGTCTGGAATATTGTTGCGCGTAACCGTGAACAGCGCTTGGCATTGGAGCTGCTCATGGATCCGGCTGTTCAGATTGTGACGTTGGTCGGGCAGGCCGGAACCGGAAAGACGCTGCTGGCGCTGGCGGCAGCCTTGCAAAGCACAATTCGCAATCATCGTTATGATGGTATTCTGGTGTCGCGCCCCATTATTCCCATGGGGAAGGACATTGGATATCTGCCGGGCGCCAAGGAGGAAAAACTTTCGCACTGGATGCATCCGATTTTCGATAATCTGACCTACTTGATGAACGATCCCGTCGAAAAAGAGGGAGCCGGCAAAAGGAAGACAAAAATTACCCCCAAGGACCGGATTGACGCCTTGCTGCACAATGACACGGTGGTGCTGGAGGCATTGACCTACATTCGCGGACGGTCGATACCCAATCAATATGTGATTGTCGACGAGGCCCAGAACCTGACGCCACACGAGGTAAAGACGATCGTGAGTCGGGCAGGCGAAAATACCAAGATGGTGTTGACGGGCGATCCTTACCAGATCGATAATCCCTATCTGGATGCCTCAAGTAATGGCTTGACGTATGCAACAGAAAGATTGAAATCGTTGTCGATTCATGGTCATGTGACGTTGCACACGAGCGAGCGGAGTGCGCTGGCTGCAGTGGCGGCACAGTATCTATAAGGAGGATCAAATGGAGTATCGGAATCTAGGGCGATCCGGATTGAAGGTCAGTGCACTTTCGTATGGCGCGTGGGTCACGTTTGACACGCAACTACAGGTGGAGGCTGCCAAGGACTGTATGGTGGCGGCCTATGATGCCGGCGTGAATTTCTTTGATAATGCCGAGGTGTATGCGGCCGGCAAGGCCGAGATTATCATGGGTGAAGTGCTGAAGCAGAATGGTTGGCGGCGCGACAGTTATATCGTCTCTTCCAAGGTGATGTTCGGCTGTGGACAGAAAGGTCCCACCCAGAAGGGCTTGAGCCGCAAGCATGTTGTGGAGGCCTGCGAGCAAGCCATGCAACGTTTACAGGTAGATTATCTGGATTTGTATTTTTGTCATCGACCCGACCCGGAAACTCCGATCGAGGAAACGGTCTGGACGATGCATAGTCTGATTATGCAGGGCAAGATCCTGTATTGGGGTACAAGCGAATGGAGTGCCGAGGAGATCACGCAGGCGCATCAGGTCGCGCGGCAGTATAACCTGATCCCGCCGTTGATGGAGCAGCCGCACTATAACCTTTTCCATCGTAAACGCTTCGAGAAGGAGTATGCCCGGCTCTATCGCGAATATGGTTTGGGAACGACCATCTGGTCGCCGCTGGCCAGTGGCTTCCTGACGGGAAAGTATCTGGATGGCGTCCCGGAGGATTCGCGCCTGGCACTGTCCGGATATGAATGGTTGCGTGAGGCGCTGTTGGGTAAAGGGCGTGAAGCGAGAATTGCGGCAGTCAAGGCTTTGGCAAAAGTTGCGGACGGACTTGGTCTCTCACTGGCGGAGCTGTCGTTGGGCTGGTGTTTGAAAAATCCGAACGTCAGCACCGTGATCATGGGGGCCACCAAGGTTTCCCAGATCCAGCAGAACCTCAAGGCCTTGGATGCGGTGGAAAAACTCGATGACACGGTCATGGGGCAGATTGCCGAAATCGTCAAAGACATCGAGGTGTAGTTAGGCATCCTCGAGAACCTTCAACGATGCAGACATGACCAGATCCTTGACGGTTTCACGGTATGCTTCCATATGCGGGGCGACCAGATGTGCCTGCAGCGCCGCAACGCTTTCCCACTTTTCCACAATCGTCACAATATTTTCGTCGAGCTGTTGTGCCGGAACGTTGATGTCAACATCAACCGTCGGCGTGTACTGTACGCAGCCGTCCTCTGCCAAGACGGTGGGTACGATCGCTTTGCATGCTGCGAGAAAGTCCGGTACGTTTCCGGGGTTGATGGAAATAGATGCAATAACATGAATCATACGGTGAATCTCCTTGCTGCTAGCCCCCTCATGGGGTTCGTGGAATGGACAGTAGCACCGGACGGTGGTCGCTCAGTGCCCAGGCTGGTTTGAAAAGGACTTCCGCCGTCAGTGGCGGTAGGCCTTTCGTGAGAATGTAGTCGAAACAGGCTGGCGGGAATCCGCCACGCGGTGGCCATGTGATCCGCTCTTCAAATGGAACGCCTTCCCAGGTGGAGTGGAATCCTGCATCCGTTAAGATGGCGATGGTTCGTTCATCCTCGCGGTCTTCCAGATTGAAGCGCACATTAAAATCACCTCCGATGACGATCTGGACCGGGCCTTTGGAGGCATATCGCCGCTCTTTCATTGCGACGTGTTCAAGGATCTGGCGGACACCGCTTTCACGCATCGCTACATTCGCGTCCGCCTCGCCCCAATTGCTTTTCAGGTGAACGCCGTATACGAGCAATGTGCCACCAAGCGGGGATGCGAGCGCTGCAAAAACAAACCCGCGATACGGTTCCATATCCCCGTAATCGTAGGCCGCGCCAGTGAAAAGTTGCTCGTAGCTTTCGAGAACCTGAAAGCGACTGGCGATTACAATTTGCTGGGAGATCGTACGCTCCGGGCGGACAAATGCGCTGACCACATGCAGCGCTAGATCGGGTAGCTGATCGACGAGGAATTGCGCTGCGTCGCGATTACGGATTTCCTGCATGATCAGGATGTCGGGTTCGAGTGTCGGTAGGTATTCGGCGACATCTTCGCGATGAGCCGCCTCGGCGCGTACTGTGGGCTGCGGGGTGCGCCCCGGAAACCATTCAATATTCCAAGTGACGATCCGCAGGGTTTGCAGATTTTCGGCAGCGGTCCGAAAGGGTAGTCCTACCAGCAGGGCAAGCAGAGCAAGGCACGCCGCAATATTCGCATTTTTGTAACTGATCATATTATTGTACCAAACCCAACATCATACCCCAAGAGGGAATGTGGTCTGTTTTGTGGAAGGGGCGGGCGTAGGTGAGGTGGTTATGGGAGCGCGCCAGCCGTAGGTGAGATGCGGGGCAGGCGGCGGGCCAAGCCCTAGCTCATGCAGCACGAGGGCGGTCACCTCGGTCTTGTTGGCGACAAGCGCCGGGTCGATCTGGGCAGACACCGCATGCTTTTCAATTTGTTTACGGCGCTCTTCGATCTGTTTTTTGGTGTCCGCAGGAAGGCGCATATTGCATTCGGACGGCGGGAGTGATTCCGGTGTCAGGGTCTGGGCTTGGCGTACCGCTTCGTGGATTTCGGCAGCATAGCGCTTGGGTAGCGGCGTATGGGCCGGTTGGGACCCACCCAGGGTGATAGCGATCTGCATGAGATCGGCATCCTTGATAATATGACCACGCGGTCGGTCGCGCGCCATCGCTTCGTCCTCGCGCCATCGCAGGAGTGTGTAGAGGACGGCGCGGGTTTCATGGGGCATGCGGGCCGTACGTATACGACTATAGAGATTGTCTACTGTGGTGGTGGCGTATTGCGCAGGATCATCGTAGCGCCGCATTTCCTCGACGAGAGCATCTGTATTGCCGCGATCGGCTGCCGCCGTTTTCAGAGTAGCGGTTAGCTCGTGTAAATAAAGAACATCGGCCCGGGCATACTCGGCCTGTGTTTCGCTGAGTGGGCGTTGCAACCAGTCGCTACGCGTTTCGTCTTTCGTGATTTCAATCGTGAGCATCGTACGAAGCAGGTTAATGAGCGAGATGGTCGATTGCTGGCCGGCAAAGCCCGCGGCACGGCGCGTGTCGAAAACATTGCGTGGTCGTGCACCCGTATGGCGCGAGAGAATCTGCAGATCCTGCAGCGCATCATGCAAGATAAGCTCGATGTCTGGATGCGCCAAGATTGCCCCGAGTCCATCCAGCCGAGGCAGAGCGACCGCATCGATCAGGTGCACTTGGCCACCGGGTAAAGCCAGTTGCACAACGCCCAGACAGGGGTGGTAGGTGCGCTGCCAGACAAATTCCGTGTCGACGGCAACGCTGCCGGCCTCCCGGATTGCCGCCAGGATTTCCTGTAGCTGATCAACTGTAGTTATGAGCATAAGCATCCCGCATTAAAAAAGGTTCACCCATTAATAGGTTCCGGTCCCGTATTCATAGGTATCACACTTGTGCCGGAAAAATAAACAAAAAGTACTAAAATACAGGTGACCCCATTTGTCTGTTGCTGTTGATTGCAATAAATATGTGGGGGTTGCGTTGTATGGGGTAACGGGCCGTATGTTGGCCGAGGCAATAACGTGGGAAAAGGGGAGGGTGCAATGCAAGCAGGTTACAAGGGATTGGTGATTGCAGGTGTGGTGTTGGGGCTTTGTTTGCCGCTGGTGGCCGAGCAGGGCAATGGGGGTGGGCGCGAGCGCAAACAGGGTGGAGAGAGGGAGCATGCCAGGTTGTCGGAGGAAGGGCGTGCGATCATGAGGGCGCACCGTGAGCAGCAACGCGAGCAGATGAAGGCGCGGATGGAGGCGCATCGTGAGGCGCAGAAGCAGCGCCGCGCTGCGGTCCAGGCTGAGACGGATCCCTACAGGCAGTTGGATCTGATGGAAGCCAATGTGCGGGCGCGGCAGCGCGCGATGGCAAAGCGTAGGGAAGAGGCCCGGCAGGCGCATTTGGTGGCCTTTGCCCAAGCATTGGGTGCCAGCGGGATCGAGGGGACCGAGCGTGAGCAGATTCTGGGTCGGATGCTGGCAACGTCGCAGGATCGGCAGGCAGCGGGGGATGCGCATGGCGAGGCAGTCCTGGCCGAGATTGCACGTTTGCGGGCGATGCCGGATCTGACTACGGAGGCAATTCGGGAAGTGTGTCAGCTGAGCATGATGCAGCACCGCAAGGGGCGTCGCACCCAAGGCGAAGACCGGGGCCGTCGCAACAAGAAGGTGGGTGCCTCCCCGCAGGCAGACGCACTGTAAGCGGTTGTCAGGAGAAGAGTACTGCCGGACGGGGGCGTATGGCTCCCGACCGGCAGTTTGTTTCACTGTATGTTTATTTGACGGACTGCTTGTAGCGGCGAGCGACTTCGGGCCAGTTGATGACGTTCCAGAAGGCTTCGATGTAGCTACCGCGCTGGTTCTGGTAGTTCAGGTAGTAGGCGTGCTCCCAGACATCGAGGGCCAGGATGGGGGTGCCGCGTTGTTCGACGACATCCATGAGGGGGTTGTCCTG
>SLBU01000073.1 GCA_007126175.1 Kiritimatiellia bacterium | reverse complement strand
TTGGATAAGCCGTTCAGCAGCATCGAGGAGAATACCTCGTCGGCCTCGATTCTGACGATCGAGCGTTCGCTGGTGAATGCGGTTGCGGGAGGTGCGCCGGGTGCGTTGAATGGTGTTTCGCTTTCGGGCACGCAGTCGGTTCTGCTGTATGGCGCGGGTGTGTATACGGATACAGAGAATCGTAACAAGGACAATGAAGACGCGAAGTACCTTTTCAATGCCATGGCTGGCGTGAAGCTGGATGCGTTGGTTGGGGAAGGGAATACGCTTTTGCTGCGAGGTGCGTACCTGAATAGTGATGATCCGAATGGTGCCGTTGGCGGCAACTTCGATGATGTGATCATTGTTGGCGGGAAACTGGGTCTGGGGGCATTTGGTCTGCAGGCAGAGTATTTTCTGAGTGACAACGATGGTGACGAGATCAAGGGTTTTTATGTGATGCCTTCGTTTGACATCAGCGAAAAGCTGCAATTGGTTGGGCGGTTGGAGATGGCGGATTCGGACAAGGCCCGTGGGATCCAGGCACCGAGTCGTTATGCTCGTCGCGCGGCCTCGTTGAAGGATGTCGTTGATGATGAAGGAAGTACGCTTGCACGTCCTTCGCGTGGCGATGAGTATCAGTCGTTGTATGTAGGGTTGAATTACTACATCACGGGTAATGGCAACAAGCTGATGTTTGGTGTGGAAGCCGCTGAGTTGGATAATACCGATGCGGGCAAGTTGGAGTCGATGACGGTCAGTACGGCATGGCGCATGCTGTTCTAAGCTCTGTTTGTAGGAAAAGCCCCGGCGGGTGTACACCCGCCGGGGCTTTTTTTGGCTCCGGATGGAGCGTGGAATGGCACTATGCACGTGCGGGTGTTTATTGTGCATCGTCGGATCGTGAGACGTCGGGTGTGGTTTTTGCCCGCATGGCAGCGGCCAAGCAGCAATTGCAGGAGAATTAGCAGGAGGGGACAATCTGAAATCCCCGTTGTGCCCGGAGCGTCTCTCTCCGGCAATCCGACCAAAGACCTGCCCCTTGGTAGTAAACGGATCAATACTGGAAACCGAAAAGCCAAAGCGGGATTTTGTTGTCCATTCCGATCTCGAGCTGATCCACTGCCAGGTATGCATCGGGCTGATTCGCAATCTGCTTACTGCCTTTGCTTTTCCCCCCAACTTCAAACACATACCTGATCCGGTTTGTACGGTTCTCGGTGACGGGTATCGAGTCTCGGGGAATTGGGTTGACGCGAACGGCGACCAGCCTACGCCAAAGGCTACGGCGTGGCACGCGCGAACGGATTACGCGTCACGCAGGCGCCGATTTTCATATCGTTTTGCGTTGGCACCGAGAATCACCAGCAGTTTAAGGCTTGCGATAGGCAGGTTTTAATCCCTTGATCATCGGGTAATGCTTAACGTTGAGAGTCTTAAGCTCGGCGTTTTCAACGGATGCTGTCGCAGCCACAATCGCATCAGCAAGGCCGATTCCGTGCGATTTGGCATAGTCACGCTTGAACAATCCACCTTGCCGGGCAATACCAGCAGATACTGGGACAATACGAAAAACGGATAGTAAGCGGTCAAGCGTCGCCAACTCCCGGTCTCCACGCACACCTGCGAATAATTCCGCAACCACGATACTGGGGAGGATAATTCGTTCGGAATAGTCATGGATGAAGGCACAAGCCATGATGTGGCCTCGCAGGAAATCAACCATCACATCCGTATCAGCCAGCAGCCAGCGTTGCATCGTCCTACCTTCTATCCCATGAACTACGTTCCTCTTCAAAATCGGGCAGGTCATCCCGATCCTTCCAGATTCCGGCGGCCTCGTTCAGGATTCCGGTTCGCCACTCGGATGAAACCTGCTCAAGAAAACGATCCACCGCCTCGCGGATCAATTCCGCTTGCTTTTTCCCTGTGTCAAGTGCAGCTCGCTGAAGACCGCGGCGTTCTTGCTCGGTCAAGTAAATCTGTGTCCGTACCATGTTAAACCTCCGACATATACATTATATGTATACATTGTCATGCCGGTTGTCAATGCGAATCCCTGTAATTCCAGGGCAAGGGTGCAGAACAGGAAAGTTACCGTCACCGATCCTAATCGCACTCCTCTGATCGCCTGGATTACACGTGCGGGTGTGAAAATAGCTTTCGGTGTGGGATGGTTTCTGAGATGCTTGGGTGATTATGGCAACGGATCCGCGAAAAAAGAAATACAAGGTCACCCGCAAGAGGTCGAGCAAGGGGGCTTCTGGCCGGATTCCGGGGCTGAGCATTCTGTATGAGGATCGCGACATTCTCGTCGTGAACAAGGCGGCGGGTTTATTGACGATTGCGACGGATGATGTGCGTAGCCGCACGGCGTATTTCCTGCTGACGGATTATGTTCGCAAAGGCGTAGCGAAGTCGCGTGAGCGGGTGTTTATTGTGCATCGTCTGGATCGTGAGACGTCGGGTGTGTTGGTGTTTGCGCGCACGGCAGCGGCCAAGCAGCAATTGCAGGAGAATTGGGATACGGCGGAGAAGGCGTATGTGGCTGTGGTGCATGGTCATCTGGGAGAGATGGAGGGGGAGATTCGCACGTATCTGGCGGAGAACGCGGCACTGCGGGTGTATACAACAGGAGACACGCGTCGGGGTCGTCTGGCTTGTACGGGATACTGCGTGCGGCATACTTGCGGGGACTGTAGTGTGTTGGATGTGCAGTTGTTGACGGGGCGCAAGCACCAGATCCGGGTGCATCTTGCCGATTTGGGGCACCCGATCCTGGGGGATCGTAAGTATGGCAAGGCGGAGGATCCGCACAAAATGCTTGCATTACATGCGCGGTCTCTCACGATCTCGCACCCGCACAATGGCGAGCGTATGTGTTTTACGGCACCGGAGCCCCCGCATATTGCGCGTTGGATGCGTGTGGACAGATAGGGCATAGGGGGTGCGCACCGCCTGCGACAGGCGGTGGCTGGACGGGCGTGCTTGGTGCTGGTTCAGAAGGGGCTATCCTCTTCGACGATTTCACCGGGGAAATCCTCTTCGAAGGGTGGCTCTTCGGAGATGGGGGGGGCGCTGGCGGGGGCGGAGGTCTCGACTTTCCAGGCGGTGAGGTTGACAAAGAATTTGTCGTTGTATTCGTTCCCGCGGATGTCGAAGGATACTTTTACCCGTTGTCCGGGGGCGATACCATCGAGCTGGGCGATGCGATCCTTGACGCATTCGAACTTGATGCTTTGGGGATAGCGGTCGTCGTCGGTGGTGATGACGAATTCGCGTTTTGTGAAGCCGCTGTTGAAGGTTTGGGTTTCGTTGATGAGTTTTACGGTTCCGTCCATTTCGTAGGCTGGCATGTGTGCTCCTGTATTGATTCTGGTTACGCGGCCTTTGGTCCACGGGTTTGTTGGTAAAAGTTTGACGTTTCCTCTTCTTATCGCGAAACTGTATGAGGTGCAAGCTTTGATATATGGGCGAGGCACGAGCTTGGTTTGCCTGAGGGCCTCCTAAGCACGTTTTTCGCTCTTTATTGTAATGGCTTTTGGTTTATCTCAACGTTTACCTCCACTGGGATAAACCCAGTGGGTGGTTTGGCGTTAGAACAAGGTGGATGTTATGGAAACTGAAGGTAAGCGTCGGATGGTGGTGATTGCGGGGCGTCCGAATGTGGGGAAGTCGGCGTTGTTCAATCGGATTGCGGGCAAGCGGGTTGCGATTGTGCATGCCCAGAGCGGTGTTACGCGCGATCGGATCCTGCGGGAAGCTACGTGGGGGGAATCGCGGTTTTTGCTGTGCGATACGGGCGGTGTGCATGAGACGGCCTCGAAGCAGGGGGAGGATCCGTTTGAGGCGGGGATTCGCCAGCAGACGGAGGCGGCACTGGCGGATGCTGCGGTGGTGATCCTGGTGGTAGATGTGCAGGCGGGGCTGCACCCGATGGATGAAGCAGTGGCGAGTTTGCTGCGCAATTCGGGATGCCTGGTGGTGGTGGCGGCGAACAAGGCGGATGCGGCAGTGCATGACGGAGGGGCGGATGAGTTCAGTCGTCTGGGGTATCCGGTGTTTGCGGTTTCGGCGATGCAGCGACGTGGCTTGGAGCCGCTGATGGATGCGGTGGTGCCTGCGCTTCCGGAGGAGGAGAATGTTACGGTTGCGGAGCCGCTGCGGGTGGTGATTGCGGGGCGTCCGAATGTGGGAAAGTCTTCTTACATCAACCGGTTGCTGCGGAGTGACCGGGTGTTGGTATCGGATGTGGCGGGGACGACGCGCGATAGTGTGGAGATTCCCTTTTCCGTGGGTAGTGGTCCGCAGGCCCGGCATTATTTGCTGGTGGATACGGCGGGTATGCGTCGGCGGGGGAAGGTGGATACGGCTGTGGAACGTTTCAGTTTGTCGAAGGCGGAGCAGAGTATCCGGCGTGCCGGGGTGGTGGTTTTAATTCTGGATGCGGTGCAGGGGCCGACGGCATATGATAAGCGCATTGCGGCACTGGTGCAGGAATATAACCGGGGTTGTGTGATTCTGGTGAACAAGTGGGATCTGGCGCAGGATACTGTGACGCAGCGTCAATATGGTCCGGCGCTGGTGGAGGCGATGCCGTTCATGGGGCATTGTCCGGTGGTGTTTGCCTCGGCGCAGAGCGGTTATAATATACGCCGGACGATAGAGGCGATTGATCATGTGGCGGGGCAGGTAACGGGGACATTGCCAACGGGGATCTTGAATCGGACGTTGCATCGGGCCTACGAACAGGCCGCACCGGCGGCCACGGGGGGGCGGCGTCTGAAGTTGTATTATGCCACCCAGGTAGGGCGCGATCCGATCAAGATCCGGATTTTTGTGAATCGTCCGGATTTGGTAAAATCGACCTATGAGACGTATTTGATTCGTCGGTTGCGTGAGGAGTTTGGGCTGGAGGGGGCGCCGGTGCTTTTGCAGTTTCGTCCGCGTAGCAGTAGTCGAGGGCAGGAGACGGAGGACGGGGGGGCAGCCGGAACTTCGAAAGGCACGAAAACCACGAAAGGGAAGGGGGGGAAGATCGTTGATTGATACGCAGGAATTTTTGCGGGCATTACGAGCGGATTTTGGGTATCGGACGCCGGAGGGTGTAGAGCGGCGTCTGCTGGACCGTTGGTTGGGCGGTACGGATTGCTGGTTTTACCGTCGTTTGCTGGGAGTCATTTTGCGTGGTGCACGCCTGAACCGTGCGGGGTTGTATAATCGGGAGAACTGGCAGGATCTTTCGCTGGACATGTGGCGTGCGGTGGAGGGCTGCGGTGGGCGTTTGGAGGTGACGGGGCTGGAGCATCTGGATGCTTTGCCGGGGCCTGCTGTGATTGTGGCGAATCACATGAGTATGTTGGAGACATTCACGATTCCTGCGGTTGTGCTTCCGTTTACGCATATGACGTTTGTGGTGAAGGATAGTTTGATGCATGTGCCGGTGTTCCGGCAGGTGATGCTGGGGGTGCGACCGATCGTGGTAACGCGGGACAATCCCCGCGAGGATATGAAGATCTTGATGGAGGAGGGGCAGTCTGTACTGGCGCATGGGCGTTCGGTGGTGGTGTTTCCGCAGTCGACGCGTAATCCGGTGCTCTTGCCTGGGCAGTTCAATTCGGTGGCGGTGAAGCTGGCGAAGCGGGCGGAAGTACCGATTGTGCCGTTGGCCCTGAAAACGGATTTCCAGGCACTCGGGAGGCTGGTGAAGGATGTTGGTAAGATTCATCGTGATCGAACGGTGCATTTTGCGTTTGGTGCACCGCTTAGGGTGGAGGGCAATGGTCGTGCACAACATCAGGCTGTGCTGCATTTTATTGCGGCGCAATACCGTAGCTGGGGTGGAGAGGTAGAGGAATAATGGCAGGGCATATACCAGATCGCATTCTTGAGGAGATCCGTTTTCGGAATGATATTGTGGAGGTGATCCAATCGTACATTCCGCTCAAGCGCGCGGGGGCGACCTACAAGGCTTGCTGTCCGTTCCACAAGGAGAAGACGCCCTCTTTCAATGTGAACCCGAATATGCAGATATTCAAGTGTTTCGGTTGCGGCGAAGGTGGCGATGTGATTTCGTTTGTGATGAAGCATCAGGGGCTTGATTTCATGGCGGCGGTGCGCTTGCTGGCGGATCGGGCGGGTATCGAGGTGGAGACCGAGGGGGCCAGCGGGGAGGCGGAGCATCGCCGTCGATTGCTGGCGATCCATGAGGGGCTGGCAGGGTTTTACCGGCGCTGCCTGCTCTCGTTTGCGGGGGGAGCTGGGGCGCTGGCCTATGTGCGTGAACGCGGTTTGGATGATGAGGCAGGCGAGAGGTTTGGTATCGGGTACGCGCCTTCCGGTTGGACGCGAACGCTGCGTTGGGGCGAGAAGCATGGTTATAGTGCCGAGGATATGCTGGAGGCGGGGGTGGTGCTGCTGCATCGGGA
>SLBU01000159.1 GCA_007126175.1 Kiritimatiellia bacterium | reverse complement strand
GGCGAATCCCCCGGTGGCACTTCCATACGCTCCTCATCCACCGGCTGCGCTGCCATTTCCTCCGTTGCCCGCTGCAACAAGGCTTGATCACCTTCCAACAAAGTCCCTATTTCAAGCTGCTCCATCAATCAGCCCCCTTTCCATGCGCGCACAGAGTACGGGATTCAGTCCCTCGACAAAACAAAAAAAGGCTCCCTGTTAAAAAAACAGGGAGCCTGCGTATACATTGCAAATCCGCTAGACTGCAATTACTCGGCCAGCTCGAAATCGTCGACACCGGCACCGCAATCGGGACAAACCCAATCTTCGGGCAGATCCGCAAACGCCGTGCCCGGGGCAACGCCATTATCCGGATCGCCGATTTCAGGGTCATAGATATAGCCGCACAGATTACAGACATACTTTTCCATGGCACTCTCCTTCTACAAGAATTAACAATAACAGCGTGCTTATACCGAACTTGATGCGGGCTGGCAAGTCCAACCCGCACCACTTTACCCGATTACCAGTTTTCGGCCAGCAGCTCGAAGTGTGCCTGCGGATGTGCACAAGCCGCGCAGACCTTCGGGGCTTCATTGCCCTCGGCAATATAGCCGCAATTAATGCAGCGCCAGACCACTGCCTGGTCCTTCACGAACACCTTGCCGGCATCCACGTTCTCCGCCAGCGCCAGATAACGCTTCTCGTGCTGCTTCTCGGCCACGGCGATCGCCTCAAAAACCTTGGCGATGTTCTCAAACCCTTCCTCGCGGGCGGTCTTGGCAAAATCAGGGTACATTTCGGTCCACTCATAATGCTCGCCGGCCGCGCCTGCGCGCAGATTCTCAACCGTCGACCCAACCGGGCCCGCCGGAAAAGCTGCCGTAACCTCAACATCACCGCCAGCCATCAGCTTGAACAGACGCTTCGCATGCTCACGCTCCTGGTCGGCTGTCTCCTCGAAAATATCCGCAATCTGCCGATAGCCCGCCTTGCGCGCTTCGCTCGCAGCATACGTATAACGGTTGCGAGCCTGCGACTCCCCCGCAAAAGCCGTGCTTAAATTGATTTGTGTTCGGCTTCCCTTTAGATCTGGCATGATTCTCTCCTTCGTTCTTCGATTACAAGGAGCCGTCTATAAATATGCCGTGCACCCGCACGACAATCGACCGTACGGCCCTCGTCGCAACCCATCTAACCTCTTATCACGCGCCACGTAAAGACCTATACCCATAGCCCCATTCACCAATTGCGCAATTTCGATATTTACACCAAAAAAGGGGCACTTTTTGGGTTTAAGTAAAATCTTTTCTGCCTCTCGCGATTTCGATTGCACAACGTAAGCGGCTTGACGCCCCCGCGAACAAACCGTAACCTGCTGCCGTTGATCGAATCTGCAACTTGTACATCTCACGAAAGGGGCCAAATCATGACGGGTGGAATCATTGCTCTCATTGTCGCAGTAGTCATCGTAATCTTCGTAGTCTCCATTTACAATGGGCTCGTATCGTTGCGCAATCGCTATAAAAATGCCTTTGCGCAAATCGACGTGCAGCTCAAGCGTCGCTACGACCTGATTCCCAACCTGGTTGAAACTGCCAAAGGATACATCAAGCACGAGCGCGAAACGCTCGAGGCGGTGATAGCGGCGCGCAACCAAGCCTCTTCCGCCGGTGCCAAGGCTGCTGCCAACCCGGGCAACCACGCCGCCATGCAGCAACTCGCAGGGGCCGAGGGCGCACTGGCTGGTGCCATGAGCAAAATGATGCTCGTGGTCGAGCGCTACCCGGATCTCAAAGCCAACCAGACCATGTCCCAGCTCATGGAAGAACTCACCTCCACCGAAAACAAAGTAGCTTTCTCTCGCCAGGCCTACAATGACGCTGTCATGACCTACAACACCGCCCGCGAAAAATTCCCGGCTGTCATCCTCGCCGGGGCCATGGGCTTCCAGCCTGCCGATCTCTTTGAAATCACCGATGCCCAGGAACGCGAGGCACCCAAGGTCAGCTTCTAATGGACTTCTTTGCGCATCAGGAACAAGCCCGCAAGCGTTCGGCCCTTTTGGTGGTTCTGTACGGCCTGGCCGTACTGGCCATCACGCTTGGCGTGTACGCCGTCCTCATGGTTGTGTTTCATGTGGCCGAAGAAGACCCCGCTGCGGTCCGCTCGTGGTGGAACGGGGCCGTCGCGTTCTGGACCTTTATGCTGGTACCATTCGTCATTCTCACCGGTTCCACCGTCAAAGTCATCGAGCTGCGTAACGGGGGCGGTGTCCGCGTAGCACGCATGCTCGGCGGTAGCCCCGTACGCCCTGACACCCGTGATCCCGCCGAACGCAAATTACTCAATGTGGTCGAGGAAATGGCCATCGCCGCGGGCGTACCCGTACCCTCCGTCTACGTGCTGACCGAAGAACGCGGCATCAACGCTTTTGCCGCGGGCTACTCCCAGCGCGACGCCGTGATCGGCGTCACGCGCGGATGCATACAGGAGCTCTCCCGCGACGAGCTGCAAGGTGTCATCGCCCATGAATTCAGCCATATCGTCAATGGCGACATGCGCCTGAACATTCGCCTGATGGGCATCCTCTTCGGCATTATCATGATCACGCTCATCGGACAAATGCTGCTCCGCATGGGCTTTTTTGCGGGCGGGGGCAGTCGCCGCCGCAGCGGCGGCAAAAAGGAAGGCGGCAATCCCCTGCCCTTCATCGGGATCGCCCTCATTATAATCGGATACATCGGCGTATTCTTTGCCAATCTGATCAAAAGCGCGATCTCGCGACAGCGCGAATTTCTGGCGGATGCCGCCGCCGTCCAATTCACACGCAATCCCACGGGGATCGCCAGCGCCCTGAACCGCATTGCCAAGCTTTCGATGGGTTCAAAGGTGGTCAATCCGCATGCCAGCGAAGCGGGGCACTTGTTCTTTGGTGATTGCAGCAAGCACTTTTTCGCGCTTTTTGCTACGCATCCCTCCTTGCAGGAGCGCATCCATCGCATCGATGCCACCGGTTCCTGGCAGCAAGCCGCCCGCAAGGCGTCCGTGCCCCCGCCGCCAGCGGGCAACGATCTGGCGGCGCACGAAATTACCGAAGACACCGAATTGGCCGGCGTCGTGAATCTGGCGGCCGCGCAAGCCATCATGCAAATGATGCCCGAGAGCGTTGCCGAGGCTTCACAGGACCCCGTCAAAGCCCGCGCCACCTTGTATGCGATGCTCTGGTACGACGAGCCCACCTTCCAGCAGCGCCAGCGCGAAAGCCTCGCCCGGCTCGACCCCGAAGCACTGGCCCTCGTTGACGAACGCGTGCCCGCACTCAAACGGCTCGATCCCGCCGCACGCCTCCCCCTGGCCGAACGACTGCTCCCCGCCTTGCGCATCATGCCCACTACCCTGTACCCCAAATTCACACAGGCCCTCGTCGAACTCACCGAAGCCAACGAGCAAGTCGACCTCTTCGAATTTGCCATCCGCAACATGCTCCTGCGACAACTCGGTGCCGTCTTTGGCACGGTCGACAAAGCCACCATTCGTTACCGCAGCCTCGATCGCGTGCAACCACAAATTGCCATCTTGCTTGGCGCACTCGCCCGCTGGGGCACCGCGTCCAGCACGGCGGCCGAACCCTGCTACCAAGCCGGAATGCGCAGCCTGCAGCTATCCGCAGATCCTCTGCGGGACGTGTCGCTCGAGGACGTCTCGCAAGCACTCGACCTACTCTCCCATGCAGCCCCCTTCATCAAGCGACGCCTCATCCAGGCCTGCACCATCACCATTCTTCACGATGGCAATATCGCATCCAACCAATATGAACTGCTGCGCGCTATTGCGGATGGACTCGACATTCCCATGCCGCCCATGCAACCGATGGTATCGAAAGCTGCAGCCTGAGAATGGTGATCAATGGAAACATGGCAACAAGAACCGCCCCCAGGCGGCCAAATCGCATGCTGCTGCGGTGATACCGTCACCCTCACCCTGTTCGCCCCACCCGACGCGCCCAAAGGCTCCGCCTGGCTACGCACCAATGTCGGCTCCGCACAGATCCACCGCGCCGAAATCATTGCGCACGTCGAGCAAAACGCACCGCTGCTCGCAGGTGACTGGCATGATTTCCCGATGGAACCCGTTACTGCTGAAGGCCATAGCGACCGGACCTACCGGATTATCATCCCGATCCATGAGCCGGGCGTTTTCGAGGCCAAAGCTTTCTTCCTGCCTGATGGCAGCACCATTCCCTGCTGGCCCGAGGGCCCGAATCTGCGCATCAAGGCGCAGCCCGCCACCACCGTGGCGGCCAATACCATCTACACAGCCTTCGTCCGGCAGTTCGGCCCCAACCGCCGAACCCATGCCGATGCCCCACTGCCCCAGGAAACGCTGGCAGCCCTTGATGCCGAAGAATGGACCCTGATCCCGAAATCCGGAACCTTCCGCGATCTGGCCCGTACACTGGACCACATCATCGGAACCCTCGGCTTCCGGATCATTCAGCTTCTGCCCATCCACCCGGTTCCCACCACCTTTGCGCGCATGGGCCGCTTTGGGAGTCCCTTCGCCGCCATCGACTTCTTCAATGTCGATCGCGCGCTGGCCGAATTCGACCGCCGCAGCACACCATTGGAACAATTCGGGGAGCTGGTCGACGCGATTCACCAGCGCGGTGCCCGCATTTTTCTCGACCTGCCGATCAATCATACCGGCTGGGCCTCCCAACTGCAGATACACCATCCTGAATGGTTTGCCCGCAATGGCGACAATACCTTTGCCTCCCCCGGCGCATGGGGCGTAGTCTGGGAAGACCTCTCCGAACTGGACTACCAGCATCCCGGCCTCTGGCAATACATGGCCAACGTTTTCCTCTTCTGGTGTGAACGCGGTGTCGACGGCTTCCGTTGCGACGCAGGTTACATGATCCCCCTGCCCGTCTGGGCGTACATCGTGGCCAAGGTACGCGAAGCCTACCCCGATACCGTCTTTCTTCTTGAAGGACTCGGCGGCCGCATCAGTACCACCCAGGCTCTCCTGGACCAGGCCGGGCTCGACTGGGCCTACTCCGAAATCTTTCAAGTCTACGATTGGGCCGGGCTCGAACACCAGTTGCGCCACGATCATGCCAGTGCCAATACCCGCGGCCCCCTCGTGCACTTCGCCGAAACACACGACAACAACCGCCTCGCCGCCACATCCCCCGACTATGCCCGCATGCGCACCGCCCTGGCCGCGCTCACCGCCGATGCAGGCACCTTCGGCATCACCAACGGTGTCGAATGGTTTGCCACTGCCAAAGTCGACGTGCATGGCGCACCCTCCCTGAACTGGGATGCCGCCGAAAACCAGATCGACTGGATTCAGGGCATCAACCAGATCCTCGCCGGCCACCCCGCCTTCCGGCAGGGTGCAACTCTCGATGTTCTGTCTTCCGACTCCACTGTCCTGCAAGTTCTGCGTACCGCCCCCAGTGGGGAAACCGTATTGGTGCTCATCAACCTCGACACCGAACGTCCGGCCCACGCCGCCTGGCCCCCGACAATATGGGCGCCTTCGCACACGACCTGCATCGATTTGATCACCGGGGATGCAGTAGAGATTTCGACCGAAGCCGGCATGCTCACCTGCCGCCTGCCAACCGGGGGTGCCTTGTGCCTCGCCGCCGAACCGCTTGCGCCTGCGGAAGGCCTGGATGCAATCACGCGGCAACGGGCGCAATCCGTGGCACTGGCACTGCATGTGCAGTTCCGGGGTCCCGGCGCGGCACCACCGGAGCCTCCCACCGAGCTGGCCACCGAATTGCTGGCCGATCCAGCCACCTTCTGCGCCCGCATCAGCGATCGCCCCGAACAAGCAGTCCTTACACGCTGGCAGATCCCCGAAGACCTGCGTCGGACCGTCATGCTCCCACAGCAACACATCCTTCTCGTAACGGCACCGCACCCCTTCCGCGCAACCCTCGCATATGGCACGCAAATCCGCACCGGAACCGAAAGCCTCCCCCAAGAAGGTGGCCAAAACCATTTTGCCATTTTCATGCCAGGCCCCTATTTTCCGGCACCGGCCAACCTGGATCTGCACATCAGCCTCTTCACGCCAGACGGCCCACAGCACACGCGGGCACCCATACAGCGCTTGCAAGGCAACACCGCAGCGCCCGTACAACTGTGTTACCTACGCGAAAGCCTGCGTGGCTCGCGCGCCTGCGCCATTCTTGCCAATGGATGCGGTGCCATCAGCCAGGTCCGGCTCGAATGGGGCCGCATCGAAAGCCAATACGATGCCCTACTCGCGGCCAACCTGCACCCCAGCGTACCCGTCGATCGGCACGTCCTCTTCACCCGCTGCCGCGCTTGGCTCGTCAACAAGGGCTACTCCCACGAAATCGGCCTCGATTGCACCCGCAACGTACAAATCGTCCCCGGCACATGCGTCATCTGGCGTTTTGATGCCCCCGCCGGTATGGGCCGCACCGTGCCCCTGCAATTCACGCTCGCCTGGCAGCACGG
>SLBU01000036.1 GCA_007126175.1 Kiritimatiellia bacterium | reverse complement strand
GCGGTTCGTACGGGCATCAATCTGTATGGTTCCTTTGATCCGGAAGGCAGCCGGGTGTTGGAACTTGAGCATGTGATATCGTTGAAGACGCGATTGGCCGTTGTGCGGGAGCTGTCGGAAGGCGCTTGTATCGGGTACGGTTGCACGTATCGGTTGCCAAAGCGGATGCGTGTGGGGACGATTCCGGTGGGGTATGCCGACGGGGTTCCGATGGGGCTCTCGAACCGGGGGCATGTGCTGGTGCGCGGTGTGCCCTGTCATGTGCTGGGGCGTGTATCCATGGACTACACGACGATTGCGTTGGATGCGGTTCCCGATGCCCACTGTGGCGATGAGGTGACATGCCTCGGCGGCACAGGCCCTGCCGCCATTACCCCGGAGCATTGGGCCGTGCTCAAGGGAAGCCACGCCTATGATATTCTTTGTTCGATTGGACCGCGCGTTGTGCGGCGGTATAGGTAAGGGGGCGTGCTCTTACGTTTCGTTGCCGAGCCAGCGGTGGATAATGCCGAGAGGTAGGATGATGGCGGCGATCAGAAATCCGATGGGGGGGATGTGTGGTGCGGTAACGGTGTGGCTGTGGAGGTTGCCGTAGAGCAGTGCGATCGCGATCCAGACTGCAGCAAGATTCCAGAATGCGCTGGATGCGTGTTGGAGCTTAAAGCCGGGAAAACGCTGGTTCGTGATGGGCCATAGCAGATTACTGCCCATATATCCGAGCTGATCGAGGAGTATATGGGAGGCATGGGTTGCAAAAGCCACGGGTGCCGCCTGCCAGCCAAAGAGAATGCCAGCCAGGCCTGCCAGGAGGGCACTCAGGCAGAGACTGTGCGTATGGCGGCGGTGCCACGGGATGAAACGGATCTGTATTTCGCCATTATTCTGGTGCGAGCATTCCACGTGGGGGCCATCGAACATTTCAACGGCGAAATCGGCAAGATATTCCAGGGCCACCGGCGCACGAAAGGTTGCGACAGCTTGCGCATGTTTACGTTTGGGTTGATCGGGTAGCGGGTTGCCTCCCGTGTCGATCCTGTCGTCGAGCTTGGCCGTGACGTGCCGCTCTTGCGGGTTGATGCTGATCCGATATTTCTGCCAGCAATCGGGGCCCATTCGGATCGTGTGAAGGTGTAGGCGCAAGTTTCGCTCGGTGGATGCATCGATCGTCTGGGCCATGGCGTTGGCCACCATTTGCATGTCGGGGGCGAGGGGATCCGGTATCACTTCAATATCGTGCCGGTAGAAGTAGCGCAGGAGACGAAAGTCGAGCGTGTCGGGCAGCAGGGCCAGCGTGCCGCCAAGGAGAAAGTAAAGCGGGTTGCCACCGGCGGCGGCCTGGACAGACCATGGGAAGAACGAAGCGACGGCCAGTCCGCAGACAAAATGGGTGAAGCCTTTCATGGGGATATCGTGTTGGTTGCAGAGATGGGTTGCAAGGGGAAAATGCGATTGGTAAACGGGAATGTCCGCCACCCATACACGCATCCGCTTACGTCACTATGACCCACGCCGGGAAATCATACCAAATATTTTGCATTTTGTTTAGTTTGGGGTTGTTTTGCGGGGGATTGCGGGGATTTGTGATTTTGTGTTGTTTTGTGAGTATTTTTCTTGTGACAACTACCTGTAGTGGTGTTAGGTTTCTCTGCATACCAAATACAGTATTTGTTGTTGGGGGGTGTAAACAATTGAATGGGAGAAGTTTAGATGTTGGAAGTCAAAGAAACCGGAGAGCGTGAAGTCAGAGGAACGATCAAAACGACACGTCAGGTACGTGGAAAAGGCACATCGGAGCGGAAGCGAGAAGCTGCGAGCAAGCGGGGTCCGGGTTTAAAGATCGGGCGTATGATCACGCAGGAAGAGGGTGGAGCCTTTGCGGGGGTGGAGTGGGAGCGGCGCCATGCTGAGATCAACGATGGCAAGGGCAAGAAGGTTTTCGAGCAGGATCAGGTGGAGATCCCGAAGTCCTGGTCGATGCTGGCGACCAATGTGGTGTCCTCGAAGTATTTTTATGGGGCGTTGCATACGGATGAGCGTGAGTATTCGGTGCGTCAGTTGGTGCATCGTGTAGCGCGCACGATTGCGGACTGGGGATTGAACGATGGATATTTTGCGACGCCGGAGGATGCCGAGATTTTTTATGATGAGCTGGCAGCGATGTGTGTGAATCAATATGGTTCGTTCAACAGTCCGGTGTGGTTCAATGTGGGGCTGTATGATGTGTACGGGCATACGGCACCCTCCGAGAGTAGCTATGCGTGGAATGCGGAGACGGGCAAGTGCGAGCTGGCGGGCGATACCTACCGGCGGCCACAGGCCTCGGCTTGTTTTATCCAGTCGGTGGCGGACAACATGGACGATATTATGCGTTTGGCTTCAACGGAAGCGATGCTGTTCAAGCATGGTTCGGGCACGGGCACGGATCTGAGTACCTTGCGCAGCAGCCACGAAAAACTCTCGGGGGGGGGGACGCCCTCGGGGCCGCTGAGTTTCATGCGGATCTATGACCAGGTTGCCGGGGCGATCAAGTCGGGCGGCAAGACGCGTCGGGCGGCCAAGATGCAGAGTCTGAAGATTCAGCATCCTGACATAGCGGACTTCATCAACTGTAAATTGCGGGAGGAGAAGAAGGCGTGGGCCTTGATTGATCAGGGCTACGATGGTTCGTTTGGTGGCGAGGCGTATGATTCGGTCATGTTCCAGAATGCGAACACGTCGGTGCGTGTGACGGATGACTTCATGTCGGCGGTGGAGAGTGATGGAGAATGGCAGACGCGTGCGGTGATATCGGGTGAGCCGGTGCAGACGCTCAAGGCGCGTGCGTTGATGCAGCAGATTGCGGAAGCTGCGCATGTGTGCGGGGATCCTGGGTTGCAGTATGATAGCACGATCAATCGTTGGCATACCTGCAAGGGGAGTGGCCCGATCAATGCGAGTAATCCTTGTTCGGAGTACATGTTCCTGGATGATAGTGCCTGTAATCTGGCTTCGATCAACCTGATGAAATTTGTGGATGAGAAGGGCGAATTCCAGGTCGAGCTCTTCAAGCATGCCGTGCGGATCTTCATTATTGCGCAGGAGATTCTGGTGGACAGTGCGAGCTACCCGACCGAGCGGATTGCGACGAACTCGCATCTGTATCGTCCGCTGGGGCTTGGCTATGCCAATCTGGGTGCGGTACTGATGCGTCTGGGGCTGGCGTATGACAGTGATGCGGGGCGTTCGTATGCGGGTGCGGTGACGGCATTGATGACGGGCCATGCGTATTCGGTGAGCCAGGATCTGGCTGGGGTACAGGGGCCATTCGATGGATGGGCCGAAAACCGCAAGAGCATGGCGGATGTGATGCGTATGCACCGCGATTCGGTGGATGCGATTGATCCGCTGCTGGCACCGTCTGCCATTCGGCTGGCGGCGCGCGAGAGGTGGGAGCAGGTGGTGAGTAATGCCGGGAAAGGGTTTCGCAATGCCCAGGTGACCGTGCTTGCGCCGACGGGCACAATCGGATTCATGATGGATTGCGATACGACGGGTGTGGAACCCGATATCGCATTGGTAAAATACAAGCAGCTTGCGGGTGGCGGCATGATGAAGATCGTGAACCGGACGCTGGGGCCGGCTTTGAGCAAGCTGGGGTACACGGTGGATGAGACCGAGGCGATTGTGAAGTATGTGGATGCCAACGACACGATCGAGGGTGCGCCGCATCTGAAGGCGGATGATCTGCCGGTATTTGACTGTGCGTTCAAGCCAGTCAAGGGAAAACGCAGCATTCCGTATATGGCGCATTTGCGGATGATGTCGGCGGTGCAGCCTTTCCTTTCGGGGGCGATCAGCAAGACGGTGAATCTGCCGCCGGAGGCATCGCCGGGCGACATTATGCAGACCTATATGGAGGGTTGGAAGCTGGGGCTCAAGGCGGTGGCGGTCTATCGCGATGGTTCCAAGCGGACGCAGCCGCTATCGACGGATGATGGGCAGGGGAAACGATCGCCGGCCGAAGAATCCGAGCATGTTCTGAATGAGGCGCGGCGCAAGCCCTTCCGCCGGCGCATGCCGGCGACCCGCAACTCCCTGACGCATAAGTTCGAGGTTGCTGGGCATGAAGGGTATTTAACGGTGGGGATGCATGAGGATGGCAGCCCCGGCGAGCTGTTTATTACGATGGCCAAGGAGGGCAGCACGGTTGGTGGCACCATGGATGCATTTGGAACGGCGATTTCGTTGTGTCTGCAATATGGTGTGCCGGTGCGGGAGTTGTGCCATAAGTTTGCACACAGCCGGTTTGAGCCGAGCGGATTCACCAAAAACCCGGATATCCCGATGGCCAAATCGCTCGTGGATTATATCTTCCGGTGGATGAACATAACGTTTCCGAATGGTCACTTTGGTGGGGCGCGTCCGGTGGCGCAAGTACGCGAGCAGGCGCATCCGGGGGCTGGCCCGGCGACGGAGGATACGCAGCGGGTCGATGACCAGTTCGAGCATTTTACGGAGGATGCGCCGGCCTGTGATGTATGTGGTGCGATTACGGTGCGCAATGGTGCCTGTTACCGGTGCTACAACTGCGGAAGCTCGATGGGTTGCTCCTGAGTGGGGGGATGGGCAGCCCCGGCTCCGGGGCTGCCCAGATAATGCGGGGGAGAAACGCGAAGGGGATCGTCGCCCGTAATCGTTTCCCGAGAAATTGACTGAATAGGGAGGAATACTCCTTTGCCGTTGTTTATTAGGCATTTGAATCAATAAAAAATCAGTCATGGGAAAATGACATGCGCCCGTGTTAAGGCTTGCGCCTTTGTGTAATGGTATGCCAGTATGGTTTGCGCATACACAATAGTTGTTTGCCTGTGTACCTAAAAAATAATAAATGTGTCTTCGGGACAGGGTGATGTCAGGTGTAGACTGGCGATTCCCGACCGGCGGTAAAAGTCCGCGACTCCGGTGGTAAACTGGATTGAGACGGTGGAATTCCGTTGCCGACAGTAAAAGGATGTATCCTTGAGTCTGGATGGGAGGAGATGCAGCGTTGGCATAGAAGCCGTGATGGGCTTTTGTGCGTGCCTGTATTCTGTTGTTCTCATGCTGTTATCCCGTTCTGAAGATTGTGTAAGAAGCAGGAGGATGAGCATGCCATTTGCCTCAATAGATAAAGCCCTCGCCGCAATACGGCAAGGACAGCCCGTGATTGTTACAGATGATGCGCGGCGCGAGAACGAAGGCGATCTGATTTGTGCCGCCGAGAAAACCGACTCTGCTGTAATCAATTTCATGACGCAACATGGACGCGGGTTGATATGCACGGCACTGCAGGAGGATCAACTTCGGCGGCTGAAATTAGCACCCATGACATCGCGCGGCAAGAGTGGCGATCATTTTGGTACCGCATTCATGGAGTCGGTGGATGCGCGGGAGGGCATCTCCACGGGAATCAGTGCGCAGGATCGTGCGCAGACGGTCCAAATTCTGATCGATGCGGCGAGCACGGATGCGGATCTAGTCAGTCCGGGCCATATGTTTCCGCTACGGGCGGTTGCAGGAGGGGTCTTGCATCGGGCGGGGCATACCGAGGCCGCGGTGGATCTGGCGCGTATGGCGGGGCTGAAGCCCGCTGGGGTTATCTGTGAGATTCTCAACGAGGATGGTAGCATGGCACGGCTGCCTGACTTGGAGGTCTTTGCACAAAAGCACCATCTACTGATTATTTCGATTGCCGATTTGATTGCGTATCGGCGCCGGATGGAGAAGCAGGTGCGTTTTTTGCAGACGGTGCGTTTTCCCACGGAAGCGGGAACTTTTCAGTTTCGTCTCTATGAGTCTCTTGTGGACGGGGATCATCATATTGCCCTGGTGCTAGGGGATCCGGCTTCGCAGGACGCACCGCTGGTGCGCGTCCATAGTGAATGTTTGACGGGCGATGTTTTCCATTCGTTGCGCTGCGATTGCGGATTACAGCTTCATCGGGCGATGCAGATGGTTGGTGCCGAGGGGCATGGCGTGATTCTCTATATGCGCCAGGAAGGCCGCGGCATCGGGCTGGCAGCCAAAATCCATGCGTACGCGTTACAGGATGATGGTATGGATACGGTCGAAGCCAATGAAGAGCTGGGGTTTGAAGCTGATTTGCGCGATTATGGGGTTGGTGCGCAGATTCTGACTGATTTAGGGTTGCATCGCATCCGTTTGTTGACGAATAATCCGCGTAAGGTTGTCGGGCTGGAGGGGTACGGTTTGACCATTATCGAGCGTATCCCGATTGTGTCTGAACCGGGGAGCGAAAATGCACGTTATTTGGCAACCAAGCGTGATAAGCTGGGGCATTTGATCTAAACATAAGGAGGAACGATGAAGGAAGTATCGGTACAATTGGTGGCGAATGGGAAGAAGTTTGCGATTGTGGTCAGCCGTTTTAATGATTTGCTGACGAAGCAGTTGTTGGGAGGGGCGGCAGATTGTCTGGTGCGGCATGGCGTGGGGGATGATGATATTACGGCGGTATGGGTCCCTGGTGCCAACGAGTTGCCCCAAGTTGTGAAACG
>SLBU01000093.1 GCA_007126175.1 Kiritimatiellia bacterium | reverse complement strand
TCGCCGTCTCGATATCTTCCACACAGCGCAAATCCAGTGGATCCGACACCGCGATCGTGAGCCCACCGCGCTCCTCGCGAACCGGCATCACCTTGTAATGCGACGCCAATTTGGCACTCAGGCGCCGTACCGTTTCTGCCGGAATCACCAGATCACGCAAGCTTACGTACTCCATATCGTGGGAAGTCGCATAAGCCTGCAGTAAGCTACGCTCCTCCACGCCCCCTTGACGCAACAGAATCGAGATCAGGGGCGCATAGGTAACCTCGGCTTGCTGCTGGGCCACCGCCAGTTGCTCTGCCGACACCACCCCCATCGCCAGCAATTTTTGCGTGAATTTCGTCAGCACCTGATTCTCCCAATACGAGCACCGTCACAATCCCCGATCAAGCCTCCACTTTGCCGATCATATAAAAATCATCTTCCGATCGACCATCCACGCGACCATCGATAATCATTTCAATACTGTCCAACGTCTCTCCGATCCGCACGTATTGGCCCTTGCGACCGGTAAACGCTTCAGCCACAAACATCGGCTGTGTCAGAAAATATTGCAGCTTCCGGGCGCGCTCATACAACGTACGATCCGCCTTGGAGAGTTCGTCGATACCAATCACAGCGACAATCCTGCGCAACTCATCATATTTCGTGAAAATGCGTAACACCTCCTGGGAAAGGTCAAAATGACGCTGTCCGACAATTGCGGCATCCAGATTCGAACAGGAAGATGCCAAGGGATCAATCCCCGGATACAAGCCTAACTGGGTGCGCTCACGCGACAAGACCATGACGGCATCGAGATAGCTGAAAATGGCAACAACCGCCGGATCCGTCAGGTCATCCGCAGGCACATACACGGCTTCAAACGCTGAAATCGACCCCTTGATGCGTTCATGCACGTCGCCCACCTCTGAGCTCAAGGTAGGCTGATAGCCCGTCTCCGATGGCGTACGCCCCAGCAGGGTAGAGATTTCGGCCCCCGCCTGCACAAACCGAAAAACATTATCCATAAACAGAAGCACCTCACGGCCCGTCGACTGCAGATACTCCGCCAACGTGATGCCGGTCTGGACAACATTGAAGCGGGCGCCGGGCGGCTCATCCATCTGCCCGAAAGCCATCATCACCTTGTCGAGAATCCCAGCCTCACGAAATTCGTGATATAATTCGTTTCCCTCGCGAATCCGTTCACCGATACCGGCAAATACACAGGCACCATCATGCTCCTCGACAATATTATGAATCAACTCCGAGATCAATACGGTCTTACCGCAGCCGGCACCACCGATCACACCGGTTTTACTCCCTTGCACCACCGGAAACAACAAGTCCACGATTTTGATCCCCGTTTCCACAATCTCGGGACGCGCCCCTGAAAGCCGACTGACATTCATTTCGATCTTGGATACATCCTTGTGAATCGGCACGCGGCGGTCGGTATTGATCGGGCCCTTGCCATCCAATGGTTGCCCCATCACATTGATAATCCGACCGAAGAGCTCGTCGCCAATCGGAATGTGCAAGGATTCCCCGGTTGCCACCGCTTTCGCATTGCGCTGCAAGTTCAGCGTGGCAGAAAGCGCCACACAGCGCGCCAGGTTCCCCTCCAAATGCTCTGCCACCAACATCGTCAATTCCCGGCCATCATAGGTCTTTGTCAATACCACATCATGCATGTCGGGCATGTGCTCAATCGCATCAAACTTTACATCAACAACCGGCCCCTGCACAGCAACCACGCGGCCAATGGTTTCCGGATTCTTCTTCGATTGCTCTGCCTCACTCATGGATTGCCTCCTGCTTCATACACCCGTTTCACAAGTTCTCCAATGCGGCCGCGGCGGCCACACGCGTGCGGACGCGCTTGACTTTACGCCGTTTCGTGCTCTTTGCTGCAAACGACTCCCGCATCCCTTTATCCACCAATTCATGGGTTGCTTTCGTCACCTTCTGCCGAATATGGCCGTACTCCTTCTCGACCTTCTGTACACTCCCCTCCAAGTGCATGGCTCGCGCCCCAAACTCAGCTAGCTTGCCATCCTCGAAGAGTTCATACAAGCGTGAGGTGACCCATACCCCAGCCAGATAGGTCACCATGTCATCATATGTCGATTCCACAATGACCTTGCGTGCATCGGCTAGAAAGCGCGGCACCCCTTGGCGCGCCAGCTCCTGCGCCTGCGCATGCTCACGTTCAAACAGTATCCCACATGGCAACAAATCGACCACCTGGATTTCCTGTGCCGAAAAAGAGAGTGCCCGCGGAGCCGCCACAATCACGCGCCCCATCCGGCCTGCCCCCACCTCGCGGATCAAATAATCCTTAATGACAACGGACTGCTCATAAATGGTTTCCTGGCTGATTCCCTCGAAGAAGTGAAACGGAAGGCGCATATCACTAATCACACCGGCCCCCTTCTCCCCGATCACGACATAGGCAACTTGTTCGGGCGCAAGCCCCTCGACCGCCTGCAGCGCGGCCTGTATAACGCCCGAATTGAGCCCCCCCATGAAACCCGAATCCGATGTCAGAATCACCACACCCGTCACATCCGAATCAACCCGCACGTAGGGATTCACAACCTCCACCAGATCAACCACCCGGAAAAACGCCGAAAAGGCATCCATGAATTGTGCAAAACGCTGTTTTTTCTTCTCCAGCAAATGGTATTGCGACCCGGCAACATTCTTCAATGTTTCAACCAGGCTCAGCAGTTCCTTGTTGAAGCGTAGTTCTCGGCGTAACTCATTTAACTGCATGCTAGATGCCTTCTCTCGTTAGCCCCCCCGGTTCCCAGCAACATCATTCCCCGTGATGCACAGCTTTCTGTACTTCCCGAACGGCCTCGCGATAGCGATTCTGCAAGCTGCCATCAATTTCCAGGCTGCCCATCTTCAGCACCACACCGGAAAGCAAGCTCTCATCCACAGACTCTGTCACCGCGGCCTGGGCATGGAAATTCTCGCGCAACACCGATGTCAACTTCTCGCGCACCGCATCCGGCAACGCGTGGCTGGTCGTAATCTGTGCATCCGCTGTATCCACGGTCACCGTTCCCGGCTCGATCTCATTGAGCGCGTCAATCAGCTCCCCGGTGAAGAGTGCATTCAACTCACTGGTCAGCAAATCACTGAACACCAGATGAAAGATCTGGCCGCCATAGGCAACGGCCTTTTCGGCCATCTCGCGCTCAATCTGGTCGCGCATCTTCTTCTCATTGGCTTGCGCCTGTTCAATGATTTTCTGGGCATCACGCTTTGCTTCGTTCAGGGCGCGCTCCTTGACGTGTGCCGCTTCGCGTTTCGCCTCATCCTGCAATGCTTCCATCTGGCGTTCGACCTCAGCCTTACGGTCGGCCAGGTCTCGTTCGTGTTGATCGATCTCCATGCGCAGGTTCTCTTCCCGTTTGCGAACCTCCTCCTCCACCTCACGTACACGGGCCACCGCACGTCGTGCCGAGGCCTGCATGAACAGCCGCACCAACAACACCACTCCGCCCAACAACAAGATATGCAACCCCAAATACGGCCCCACCACCATCAAAACGTCTCTCATATTCTCCTCTCAATATTTTCTCGGCAGAAGAGCCCCCCCTCAGCCAGTCACTTCCAAACCTGTCTTACCCTCGCCCAAAGATCTGAAACAAGATTAACAACGCGATCACCGCAATGGCCTCCGAAAACACCAACGCGATGATCATCGCCTGCAGAATTTTAGGGGCCGCAGACGGATTTCGCCCCAAGGCGCGAATGCTGGCATACCCAATCGAGGCGATCACCGCAGAAGGGCCGATAATCGTAACAAACATCACGAGAAATATGATAAAGCTATCCATCCGTGTTACCCCTACCCTTGATCTACATCCTCTTGCACGACCCTCTCCATATGCGGGGAAGTCTCCTCAACCAGAATCACACAATCATTACCGGAAAATTTCACCATGCCACGGTTAATCGGGATTTTTTGTTGTCCATCGACAACCACATTTCCCGGCCGCAGCAAGCTGACAATCGGAGCATGATAATCCAATAACTCGAACTCTGCAAGATCGCCGGCAAGCTGAATGGAACGCGCCTCACCCGCATATACCACACGCCGCGGACTTAATACAGTCAGATTCATGCGTTATTCCCTCACCAGTGCATCCGCATCATGTGCTTCCTGTGCCTGCCAATCCTTCAATATCTGCTGCATTCCATCCTCGATATCCTGTGTCAATTCATAGGCATCGCACAAGTGGCGCATCACACCAGCATGCATCTCGCGCGCAAAATCCCCGATCAAGGCGACGAAGGTCTTCCGGGAACCCGGCGTCATCCCGTCCAGATACCCCTCGCGCAACGCATAGAGCAACAAAATCAGCTCTCCCTCTGAACACCGCACATGGTGTCCTTGCTGAAAAATCTCGCGAATGGCTTCTCCACGGGACACCACCTGGCGGGCTTCGTCGGTAAGGCTCGACAAACGGCTTAATCGCACCAGCTCCAGATACGCGGCATGAGCCGTACGAACATTCGCGGCCAAGGTCCGTAAAATGTGCCGTTGTGCCCGCCCCCCGACAATCGAGAGCGACATTTGCGGATCCACCGCCGGACGGTTCCCTTCCGCAAAAATCGAGCTACTCAAGATGATTTGGCCGTCGCACATCGAGATCAAATTTGAAGGGATATAACCGGTCAGATCGCCTTGTTGCGTGTCAGCCAATGCAAGAAACGTCATGCTTCCCGAGCCGTGCCGTTCATTAAAACAGCCCGCTTGTTCCATCAATTGCGTGTGCATGTAGAAAATGTCACCGGGATATGCTTCCCGCCCCGGGGGACGATCCAGAAGGAGCGATAACTGCCGATAGGCCCAGGCATGTTTGGTCATATCATCCAGCACCACCAGAACATCCTTGCCCCGTTCCACAAACCAATCCCCGATCGCAGCAGCCGTATACGGCGCAATGTACTGCTCCGCCGCAGGCGCATTATCCGTGGCCGCTACAACCGTCGTAAACGACATCGCGTTGCCCGCGACAAGCGCCGACATTACCTTCTCCAGCCCCGATACCGACTTTCCGATACAGCAGTAAATACAGATTATCCCGCTGTCTACCTGATTCAGGATCGCATCCAGCGCAATCGCGCTTTTGCCCGTCATCCGGTCCCCCAGAATCAGTTGCCGTTGACCAAGACCGATCGGCGTCAACGCATCGACAATTTTGGTGCCCGTCTTCAACATCCGGTCGATCGGCTCACGATCCATCAAGGACGGTGCCGCACGAAAGACGGGTACCTTCTCGATATCCTGTAGTGCCTCCTGCGCATCGCAGGGTTCCCCTAACGCCGTGAGCATCCGCCCCAGGCAGCCCGTACCGGCCGACACCATAAAGGGCTCGCTCCGGGCGCGCACAGTCTTGCCCATCCGCAACTTCGAAGTCGAGCCTAACGCAAGCGCACACACGGATTCCTGATCAAACTCCATGACCAGCCCCAGCACATCATCACCCATATCAACAATCTCACCGGTTAAGCACCCTGGCAAACCACTGATACGGACAACCGTATCCTTGATGTCATGTATGATCCCCTTCTCTTCAACCGTTAGCTTGAAGAGTGGTATTTTTAAAGTTGATGAGCTCATCCAGAAACCCCTTATGCAGTGCTTCCGTCATTGTTTTCTCCTCCACCAGCGCATCGACCAGGTCGCTGCGGCGCAGGCGCAAATGTTCCATGAATCGTGCCATTACAGGGCGAACCTGCACCGACGGGATCGACTCAAACAAACCATTATGCAAACTGAAAAGTAGCAACACCTGCTCCTCCATCGGAACCGGCGCATTCTCCTTCTGCTTTAACACCTCCTCCAACACCTTGCCTTTGTTCAGCCGCGCCTCCAAATCCGATGAGCCGCCCGCCTTGATCCGCGTTAACTTCTCTAACTCACGATAACGCACATAATCAATTTTCAACATACTCGTCGGCTTCTTCATAGCCGGCCATTGCACTTTACTCCCAATACGCGACACCGACAAGCCCAGATCCACAGCCGGCTTGAACCCCTCCCCAAACAAGGTCGAGTTGAGAAAGATCTGCCCGTCCGTCATGGAAATGATATTCGAGGGTATATAGCCCGCAAAGTCGCCCTGCTGGGTCTCCACAATCGGAAGATGCGTCATCGACCCACCGCCCAACTCCGGTTTCATTTTTCCCGCACGCTCGACCAATTGGGAATGAATATAGAAAATATCGCCGGGATAGGCATCACGTCCTGGAGCGCGTTCGAGCAGCAAAGATATCTGGCGGTATGCCCAGGCATGTTTGGTGAAATCATCAAACACAACGAGCACGTCGCGCCCCTCTTCATACATAAAATACTCACCAATACTTGTGGCCACATACGGCACGAGATACTGCTGGCCCATGGAATCCGAGGCACCTGCCGTTACCATGATCCCGTACTCCCAGACCTTCTCATAATCAAACACATCCACGACACGGTCAATGGCGGACTCCGCCTTGCCAATTGCGCAATAGATGCAAACCACATCCTTGCCCCGCTGGTTCACAATGGCATCAACCCCCACCGTTGTCTT
>SLBU01000121.1 GCA_007126175.1 Kiritimatiellia bacterium | reverse complement strand
CTCATTCTCTCATAAGGACCCTCTGCGAGAGAAACCGTTCGAAAACAAACATCCGTTTCACTCTGTAGTGACAAGATTTTCATAAGCAGATCTATACCCTAATACTCGCGATTTCAGAAGCAAATACCGCGAGATACATATCCCGCTGCCCATAATGAGAATTGTTGCATTATTGTGTACAGCCGTCTTCCGCTTGTTATTCACCCTGACCTATTGTAGCATACGGGCTTGAAAAACGGGCACGATACCCTATTGTGCTCAAGCAACGTATTGTTACATCGCGGACCATTGCATCATGATACAAACTACCGACGACCTACGCATTGCGGCACTGAAGCCTTTGATTCCGCCGGCAATCCTGATGGAAGAACTGCCCATTACGGATGCTGCCTCCGAGGAAATTGCCCAGACGCGCGTGCACATTGAAAACTGCCTGAACGGCACCGACGATCGCCTCGTGGTGGTTGCGGGGCCCTGCTCCATTCACGATCCAGATGCCGCCATGGAATATGCCGCTTTGTTGCAGAAGCAAGCCGCACGACTCGTAGACGACCTGCTCATCATCATGCGCGTGTATTTCGAAAAACCACGCACCAGCATCGGCTGGAAAGGCTTGATTAATGATCCGATGCTCGACGACACCTTTGCCATCAACAAGGGATTGCACATTGCCCGAAAACTGCTGTTGGATATTTCCGATGCGGGGCTACCCTGTGGTTGCGAGTTCCTGGACACAATCATGCCGCAGTTTATTGCCGACCTGGTAAGCTGGGGTGCCATCGGCGCGCGCACCACCGAGAGCCAGGTGCATCGCGAACTCGCCTCGGGATTATCCTGCCCCATCGGATTCAAGAATGCCACCACCGGCAACATCCAAGTCGCCGTCGATGCAATTGAGGCAGCCCGCCATCCCCATCACTTTCTCTCCGTCACGAAGCAAGGTGTGGCAGCGATTGTGGCAACCAACGGAAATCCTGCTTGCCATCTCATTCTGCGAGGCGGCACCAAGGGCCCCAACTACGACGAGAACTCCATCGCACAAGCTGCCGAAGCCCTCGCGGCACAGTCCCTGCCTCGACGATTGATGATCGATTGCAGCCATGGCAATAGCCGCAAACAATACCAACAGCAAGCCGTGGTAGCACAGGATATCGCCACCCAGATCGAAACGGGCAGCCCACATGTTTTTGGCGTCATGCTCGAAAGCTACCTGCAATCAGGTCGCCAGGAGATCCTGCCTGGAACGCCTCTTATCTATGGTAAAAGCATCACGGATGCCTGCCTGGGATGGGACGAAACCCAGCCGGTGCTGACGCGTCTGGCACACGCCATCAAGACGCATCGCAAAAAGAATCACCCGCGTAAACGTTTTTAGATTGACGCAAGTGCGTGGCTGTGGTGAAAGATTGAAATTTATCGCCTTTGTATAAGGCTAAACCTGCATGATAAAAGGATGGATCTATGACACCAAGCGACAGAAGGTACACAGAGACACATGAGTGGGTTAAAATCGAGGAAGGCGTGGCGATTATCGGAGTCACCGATTATGCCCAAGAGGCACTCGGCGACATCACCTTCGTCGACTTGCCCGACCCGGATCAAACACTCGATCAGGATCAGGAGTGTGCCGTGATCGAGTCAGTCAAAGCGGCCAGCGACATCTATGCGCCCCTTTCCGGGCGTATTGCCGAAGTCAATGATGCCCTCGAGGCAAATCCCGAAACCGTCAATGAGGATCCCTACGGCGAAGGCTGGCTTTTCAAGATCGCTGCCTTTGATATGGAACAGTTCAATGACCTCCTGGATGCTGCCGACTATGAGGCCATGAACGAGGAAGAGGACGACGATGAGTAAGTCCTCTGCCTTTAGGGCGTCCATGGCGCTCGCCGTGGCAATCACCTGCTTGGGGGGGCAGAGGCCCCTGCAGGCTGCCGCCAACTTTTACGGCGTCGGCGCACGCTACCATACAACGCATTCGCGCTACGAAGACTACCCCTTCCGCAGTGGCGACATCTCCTGGCTCGGTGGCATCGAGTTCCACGAGGGCATCGGCTACTGGCAACTGCTTCTCGGATATACGCCGTCCGTAAAAAACGATCCGGATTCTGAACAACCGGAAATTGATTCGATCCTCACACCACAACTGAATCTTATCATTCAGGATAAAGGCTGGCTCGCCGGAACCGGCATTCTCTCCAGCTATATCAAAGATGAGGTCGAAAGCGACTGGAGCGACATCTACTGGCAAACCATCATTGGTTACCAGTTCAAAATGCAATACTTCACCTTGGATATCACGGGCGTCTACGCCTTCGATCGTTGGTCCAATATATCCGACTTTCGCTTCAACAACCTCGAATTCTCCGCCCTGCTCAAACGGCGATTCTGAACGGCCGCTGGCAAAACCACACCCCGATGACGCGCAGGTCGTCCCGCCAAATCTCCTCGGCGACCCTATTTTGTTCTCTTTTGGAGGGTCGGGCGCTGTCCCGAGCGAATCAGCACAAGGTTTTGCAAGTGGATCAGAAGATGGACTTTTATGGATTTATCGGTTGACAAACAGAAAACGCCCGATACACTACAAAGTCAGTCAGGTTAGTAAGGAATCAATCACATCATTGGGGGACAGATCATGAAAGCAGTGAATGACAATTCGTTGTCGATCGGCAACACACCGTTAGTAAAATTGCATCGGCTGGTAAAGGGCAAAGCCACAGTGTATGCCAAGATTGAAGGGCGTAATCCGGCCTACTCGGTAAAATGCCGGATCGGTGCCAACATGATCTGGGAAGGCGAGAAACAAGGGCTTCTGAAGCCGGGCATGGAGATCATTGAACCAACCAGTGGCAACACTGGCATTGCCTTGGCATTTGTAGGGGCCTCACGCGGCTACAAAGTCACCCTGGCCATGCCGGAGAGCATGAGCATTGAGCGGCGCAAGGTGCTCAAGGCTTTTGGGGCAAACCTCATTTTGACGGAAGCCGCCAAGGGCATGCCCGGTGCCATACGCACCGCCACAGAACTGGTGGCCGAGAACCCCGGCAAATATTTCATGCCACAGCAATTCGAGAACCCTGCCAATCCCGATATCCACCGGCGCACCACCGGACCGGAAATTGATGCCGCCCTGGATGGCAAAATCGATGTACTGGTCTCTGGAGTAGGCACTGGCGGCACCATCACCGGTATCTCGCGCTACTTCAAACTCGATAAGAAGCAGGCGCTGCTCTCGGTCGCGGTCGAACCCGCCGACAGTCCCGTAATTACCCAGACCCGCGCCGGCCAGGAATGCAAGCCCGGCCCGCACAAGATTCAAGGCATCGGGGCTGGCTTTATCCCCAAGACGCTGGACTTGGATATGGTCGATCGCGTCGAAACCGTTACCAACGAAGAGGCATTCGAAACTGCCCGGCAACTGGCCCAGCAGGAAGGCATGCTCTCGGGTATCTCCTGCGGTGCCGCAGCAGCCGTCGCCCTGCGCTTGGCCGAAGATCCTGCCTTCGAAGGCAAGAATATCGTGGTAGTTCTCCCCGATGCTGGCGAACGCTACTTCTCGACACCGCTATTCGAGGTCTAGCACCTTTATTGCACACGGCGCAGCAGCAAGTATAGGAACACCGGCCCCCCCACTACGGCCATAATCACGCCGACGGGGATCTCAGTCGGGGCCAATACCGTGCGTGCTGCGCCGTCCGCTACCGCCAACACCGCCCCACCAAGAAAAAAAGCCCCCGGCATCACGACGCGATTATCAAACCCACTCAGGCGGCGCACAGCGTGCGGTATAATCAGCCCCACAAATCCGATCGGTCCGGCAATGGCCACGCACCCAGCCGTGAGGAGCCCGGCCCCCAACAGCGTCTGCCAGCGTACGCGCACCACATCCACACCATGTCCAAGCGCTAATTCCTCCCCCAACGCCAGGTGATTATAGGCACGCGCTACTTGCACCAACAGAAATAGCCCAGGAATCCCCGTGAACAAAAACGGCACAATTCCCTGAAAACCTGCAATATCGAGCCCCCCCATCATCCAGCGTTGGAACGAAAAGAAACGATACGGGGAAATGAAGTAAACCGTCAACATCATCAGGCCACTGGTGAGAACGCTGATCGTCACCCCGCCAAGCAACAGGGTCTGGATCGGCACCCCGCCACGCCCACGGGCGCACCATAATAACAACCCCATCACGGCCGCAGCCCCCAGCAACGCCATCAATGCCGTGCTATCCACCCCCCACACACGGATCACCAACTGCGGAAAGGCATATGCCAGAAATGCCCCCACCGAGGCACCGCCGCTGATGCCTAGCGTCCACGGCTCCGCGAGCGGATTACGAAACAGAATCTGCAAGCTGCACCCCGCCACCGCAAGCCCACCGCCCACCAGCATCGCCGCAAGCACACGCGGCAAGCGCTGCTGGAAGAAAATAATCCCCTGCACATTGCCACTGCCACGCACAAACGCCCACACCTCCTGCGGAACAATCGACTCCCCGCCCACCCAGGGCAACAAACACAACGCACACATTGCCAGCATCGCATACGGCCAGATGCCACGCAGCACTCCCGCAGACCTAGCGCACATGCAATGCCTCCTTCCCATCCGCACAGCATCCCATTTCGCGCATCGGCACCACCAGCGGCACCCCCGTTTGCGGATGCCGCTCCAACAAAAATCCACCGCCATAGACAGCATGCAGATTGGCGGGCGTAACCACGCAGGCAGCGGCCCCGTCCGTCAAAACCTGCCCGGCTTGCAGCAAAAGCATCCGGTCCGAAAATAAACTGGCCAGATTGATATCATGCGTAACCACAATCACCGCCGGCTCGGGCGGGCGAAAGCCCGCAAGCAGACGCATCAGATCCACGGCATGATGGATGTCGAGTGCACTCGTGGGCTCATCGAGCAACAGGATCTCAGGTTCCTGCGCCAACACCGAGGCAATCAACGCCCGCCGCCGCTCGCCCCCTGAAACCTGCGATAACCGGCGGCGGCGCAATCGCACCAAATCGACGGCATCCAGGGCACGCGCTACTGCGGCCAGATCCCCGCTAGAAACGCCACCCCACCCGGCACCATGCACATAACGCCCCATCATGACCACCTCATCAATGCTCAGGTCAAACAAGGCCGGGGATTCCTGCGGCAGGTATCCGATCCGGCGGGCAATTGTGGCGCGCGACATGCCTTGCATGTCCTTTCCCGCCAAGGCAATCCTGCCGGATTGTGGTGCAATCACGCCCGCAAGCAAGCGCAGCAATGTACTCTTGCCCGACCCATTGGGCCCCACCAGACACACCATGCGCTCGCTCCCCAGTGAAAGCTGATCGACCGAGAGCATCCAGCACGCCGCCTCATCATAGGCAAAACGCACCCCCTCGACCCTGAGCAAACCATCCTGCATCAGAACGCCTCCGGATGCAGTAACCGTGCCATTTCACGTGCCGTTTCCACAATGCGCGGCCCCGGAATCATCGTATGATCCCCGGCCAGAAAGACAATCCGCTCTTGCCGCACAGCCGGAATGCTTGCCAATGCCTGCCAATCGGCCAATATCCGCTCCCGCCGCACAGCCCCCACGGGCTCACCGTGTAGCTCGATAATTACCTCGGGTGCACGCATCAGCAATGCCTCACGCGAAACCTGCGGATAATCCCCCACCACATCCGCAAACACATTCTCGCCCCCTGCCAGCGTCATGAGTTCACTGATAAAGGTGCGCGGACCCACCGTCGTCAAATTTCGTAGCACGCCCTCCGGACGCTCCAGAAACAATACCGCACGGGGTACGACCCGACCCGCAACCCGTACCCGGATGTCCTGTAACGCGTTCTCCAAGTCTGCGGTGATCCCTGCCGCCCTCTCATCGGCCCCGATCAACCCTCCGACCACGCAAAATTGCGCCAACACATCTGCGAGCGTATCCGTGGGGATTTGTGCGATTCGGATATCGTGCCGCGCGGCAAACTGTACCAAGGGTTCGTGCAGCCCTTGCGTCAGAATCAGATCCGGCTGCAAAGACAGAAGGCGTTCACGATCCGGATGCGCCCAGCCTCCAATACGAGAAACAGACAATGCTTCCGGGGGCCAAACCGTATAATCGCTTACCCCGACGACACGATCCCCAGCCCCCAAGGCAAACACCACCTCCGCAAGGCCCGGGGTTGCACACACAATACGCAGCGGATACGAATCGGCATCCATTGTATCATCCACAGGCATCTCATGCCTACTACAGCCCGTCAGCGCCCACACCATCAAAACCATTGTCAGCGATATCCTCATTCTGCGCACCCCTCTGAAATACGCCATACCATAGCCCCTGACCGCTTCAACTTCAAAGCAATTTGCCCTCGCCGGGAATTCCATATAGGCACAGGAACTTTTTCTCGTCAGCACGATTGTGTTCTGATACAACGATTGGGTACGTTTCCAGACGTGAAGACATGTCACCAGTAACAGGGACAACGCATGGAGCAGCAGGGCCAAAACAAACGACCTTTTGTGTTGCGAGCTTGCCTCCTCTTTTTGCTGACCACACTCATTATCACGGGATTCTGGTTTCATCTTAGTTGGCTCGTAGCCGGGCTCCTGGGAATCGCAGCACTGCT
>SLBU01000174.1 GCA_007126175.1 Kiritimatiellia bacterium | reverse complement strand
GTGTCACCCAACGAGGTGTGATGAAAAGAATCCTGAAGCGTATACTTATCGCAAGCTCCAGCCTGCTGGCTATTCTTGCCGTCACGCTTTTCTTTATGGGCGACACCTTGGTGCGCCATGGTATCAAGTTACAGCAGGGCTTATCTCCCGCACTTTTACAATAAGGAAACCGTCATGCCCCCCGTAACCAAAACGATCAATTACCGCAGAACCGTAGCCCTCTTGTGTGTCTATGCCACCATTGGACTCATCGTTGGCTTAAGTGCGATTGCCTTCCAGCAACTCATGTCGCTCGCAAACATCTTCCTGCTCGAGGGCATTGCCGGCTATGGCGAAACACGTATCGTCTGGGGCGAAAAACGCTTCAGTCTGCCATGGGAGAAACCACCGCTCCGTTGGTGGCTGTTTCCCCTCCTGGCAGGCACCGGCGGACTCATCACAGGTTGGATCGTCAACCGATTTGCCCCCGAGGCCGGCGGCCACGGCACCGATGAAGTCATCCACGCCTACCACCAGAAAGACGGTCGCCTGCGCGTGCGCGCAAGTATTGTCAAGATGATTGCCTCTGCCCTCACCCTCGGATCCGGAGGTTCCGGCGGAAAGGAAGGACCCATTGCACAGATCGGTGCCGGCATCAGCTCCCTCATCGTACAATGCATCCCCGCGCTTCATAAATACCGGCGCGAAATCATCCTCGCCGGTATGTCGGCCGGTATCGCCGCCATCTTTCGTGCCCCCCTTGCCGCCGCTATCTTTGCCACCGAAATCCTCTACTCCGACCTGCGCTTCGAAGGCCGCGTCCTTATCCCCGCCATCATTGCCTCGGCAACCTCCTATGCCGTCTATACCATGTACTTCGGGAGCACCCCCGTCTTCGTCTTGCCCGAAATGCAATACAGCCTCTCCCTACTGGACTTTCCCGCATTCACTGCCCTCGGTATTACCACCGCTCTCGCTGCAATCCTCTTTGTCAGATTTTTCTACTTCATCCGCAACACCTTCCGAAAGATTTCAATTCCCCCATATATCAAACCCGCCATTGGCGGCGTTCTCACTGGCCTCATCGCCATCGCCGTTCCCTCCGTTCTCGGCGAGGGATCATACGGCCTCCAGAAAATCATCCTCGGTGAGTTTTCCCTCGGCCTACTCGCCCTCTGCTTCCTCGGCAAAATGCTCGCCACCAGCTTCTCCATTGGATCCGGAGGTTCCGGCGGCGTATTCGGCCCCTCCCTTTTTGCCGGGGCTGCACTCGGCGGCGTATTTGGCGGCATCTACCAATGGATCTTGCCTGCATCCGAAATCCCCCTCACCGTATTTATCCTCGTTGGTATGGTCGGATTCTTCTCTGGTGCCGCCAATGCCCCCATCTCCACGGTGATCATTGTGGCCGAAATGACCCGATCCTTCAACCTCCTCGCCCCTTTCATCTGGGTCTCTGCCTTCGGCTACCTCTTCTCACAGCGATGGAACATCTACGAAAACCAGATCACCGATGCCACAGACGTCATGACAATATCCCTCGACGACAAAATCGGCCGCGAATCCTGCGCCACCACCCACGACGACTATTGACCGTTTTTAAACTTGACGTAGAATTACGACAGTACTAGCTTGGCGGTAACTTCATCAGAGGAGAGGAAATATGAGTCTACGCAAACTAAGTGTTCTGGTGCTGGCGGGGTCCCTGCTCATGGCAGTACCCATGCAAACCCAAGCCCAAGCAGCCAGTGGCAGAGGGGGGCTAATCGGTTTTGTCGTGGGGTGTTGCTTCGGCCTCCGAACTGTTGGACAGTTCAACGAAGGCAAAGACCTACACTTCCGGGACTGGGGACGTATCATACCGTATGTCGGTGCCGTATTTGCCATCTGGGATGGTATCGAAGGTGCGCAAGGCACAACCACAACCAGCCTGCAAGCAACCTACGGAGCGCAATACTTCTAAGATCACAAGCAATAGGGAGAATCAGCATGAAAAAAATGATTGCATATAGTTTGATGGGGCTACTGCTGTTCAGTGCCGTTCCTATGGCGGACGCACAAGCACAGCGCGGCGGCGTGGGCGGACTCTTCGTCGGGTGCTGCTTTGGCATCCGTACCGCGGGCCAGTACAACCAAGGCAAAGACCTACACTTCCGGGACTGGGGGCGCATCATCCCCATCGTGGGGATCGTGCTGGCAGTCTGGGATGGCATTCAGGGTGCTGAGGGCATCACAACGTCAGACCTTCAGGCGGAATACGGCGCGCAATACTTCTAACCTATGCGCCGCATAGAAGATCAACAAACGCTCGCCATCACCGTGGCGAGCGTTTTGTTTTTCCTGGGCACCTCTCTTGCCCCAGCCGCCCCCGTACCACCTCCTGACCATCTGGCATGGCAACTCTACCAAGAGGGAGATTGGCACCATGCCCGCGTGGAAGCCCTCCGACAGGCGCTAATGAACGACACCGACCTCGCATTCAACCAAGCCATCGTGATGCTCGCCGCACAGCGGCTAACGCCCAGCCAGACCAACGAGGAGCTACAAGCCTGGCTCACCACAAACCGGGATCACCCACAGCACCATTGGGTGGCTGCCCAAGTCACCGAGATCCAGGCACACGCCAACACCCCCCCCGACAAACCTCGCCTTATGGGACGCATCGCCGCAATCGTCATTGGCTTCTATCGCAACCAGATTGCCCCTGCCATCGGACAACGCTGCGCGATGTATCCTTCTTGCTCCCACTACTCGCTCGAAGCCTGCCGACGCTACGGGCTTGCCGGTATTCCCATGACCGCCGACCGACTCATCCGCGAGTCCGACCACATCCGCTACCGCATCAACCCCATCGAACGCAACGGACGCGAGCTGTACCGCGATCCCGTCACCGACCACTCCCAATGGTTCCGGAGATACCGCAAATGAAATACCCACGCAAACAAACCTCTTGCCAACCCGCTATTCGGAAATTCGCAATCCATCTCGCCCCGATCAACAAACGCTTCTGCAAGTGCCTACCCATTCTGCTATTGCTCTCCCTCTGCACGGTTGACGCCACCCCCCCCCTGGGGACGCCTGGCTCCAGCCTGGCCCCCTCTGCAACCGCTTCCCTAGGATCGCCAGGCTCCAGCCTGGCTCTAACCCTGCAAGCCGAAGGCCATCCCCGCAGTGCCGCCATCGAATGGCGCAGACTGGCCCTGCACACACAAGACCCCGACGCCCGCGCCGGCTACTACTGGAGCGCTGCCTACCAGTATCTCCAAGCCGACGATCCCGCCCTCGCCGATAAAATGCTCGATGCCGCCGAAGACGCCTCCTGGGATATCGAACAACCAACACTCCTACTGCGCGCCCAAGCCGCCAGCCAACGCAACGATCGAAACACAGCCCTATTCTACTGGCGCTCCATCAAGCGCGCTCAACCTACCCCCGAAGCCGAACGCATGGCCCGCCAACAACTCGCCACCTATGCCATCCAAGCCGGCGACCTCCCGCAAGCCCGCACACTCCTCCAGCAAAGCCCCGCCGACGAAACCCGCGCTCTCGAAGCACTCAACCACTTCGAACAAGGCCACGACAAAAGCCCGCGCCTCGGCGGCCTTCTCGGCATGATCCCCGGCCTGGGCTACGCCTATGCCGGAGAATACGGCAATGCACTGCGCTCCCTGATCCTCAACAGCATCTTCATCTATGGCATGGTCGATACCGCGCAAAAAGAGCAATGGGGCGCCTTTGCCGCCATCACCTTCTTCGAACTCACCTGGTACTCCGGAAGCATCTACGGCGGCATCGACGCCAGCCACCGCTACAACCAAAACCGCCGCAACCAACTCTATGAAGACATCCAGGGCAACGCCCACTTCACCCCCGACTGGAACGCCATCCCCACAATCACCCTCCAATTCATTTTTTAGGAACCGCTGCGTCTTGTTATCCTGCTTTTCCCCCCTTGCCCGCTACTCATGCTCACCATGAGTGTTTTACCATCGATTGCTGACGCGTATTTCAAGGCTCTCTTTCAGGCTGGGCACCATGGCGATGCCAGCGAGGAAAGCTTCTACGCCCCGCTTGCGACCTTGGTGCAAGATCTGGCCGCGTTTCATGGTAAAACGGGTTTGACCGTCACCACGCTGCCCAAGCAAACCGAGGCTGGCTACCCCGACTTCCGGGTGTGGGACGGGCGTGCCCGCATTACGGGCTACATCGAGGCCAAGAAACCCGGCGTGAACCTCGACCACATCGAAGTTTCCCCCCAGCTCAAACGCTACCTGCACACCTTTCCCAATGTTATCCTTACCGACTTCTATGAATTCCGCCTCTATCGCGATGGACAGCGGCTCGCACGCGTCGTGGCCGGACAATCCTTCGTGCCCGGCTCCCTCAAGGTGCCCGCACCCGTGCGCGATGCCGACGGCCTCGCCGACCTCTTCGCGCAATTCTTCTCCTTTTCGCTGCCGCAACGCTTCACGGCACGCACCCTCGCCGTGGAACTTGCCAAACGCACCCGCTTCCTCCGCGATGAAGTCGTCACCCTCGAGCTGGCCGAGGAGGAAAAACGTGGACGCGGCGACATTCTGGGCTTCTATCATGCCTTCAAATCGTTCCTGATCGCCGACCTCTCGCTCGACCAATTTGCCGATCTCTATGCCCAGACGGTTGCCTACGGCCTGTTCGCCGCCCGCACGCGCTATGCGGGCCACGACTTCAACCGCCGTTCAGCCTTCGACTGCATCCCCCGCACCATCGGACTTCTGCGTGATCTCTTCCAATTCATCTCTTACGGCGACCTGCCCGAAGCCCTCAAGTGGACCATCGACGACCTTGCCGAAGTCCTGGCCGCTGCCAACGTCAAGCGCCTGCTGGACCAATTCTACCACGAAGGCAAGGGGCGCGACCCCATTGTCCATTTTTATGAGACCTTTCTGTCGGAATACGATCCCGCCGAACGCGAATGCCGCGGCGTCTACTACACGCCCGAAGCCGTCGTGGGCTATATCGTCCGCTCTGTGCATGCCCTGCTGCAAAAACGCTTCGACAAAACCGATGGCCTCGCCGCCGAGGGCGTCACGCTGCTCGATCCCGCCGCCGGAACCATGACCTTTATCGCCGAAGCCGCACGCCAGGCTGCCGCAGCCTACGAGCAAGCCTATGGCGATGGTGCCAAAGCCGAATTCGTGCGCCACCATATCCTCCAAAAGTTCCACGCCTTCGAGCTGATGATGGCACCCTATGCCGTTGGACACCTCAAGATGTCGTTTCTCCTCGAAGAACTCGGCTATGCCCTCTCCAATGACGACCGCTTCAAGCTCTATCTCACCAATACCCTCGAATTCGAGGAACTCGCCCAGAGCGAATTACCCGGCATGCGCGCCCTCTCTGAGGAATCCCGCCTTGCCGGCATCGTCAAGCGCGACCAACCCGTACTCGTCATTCTCGGCAATCCGCCCTATTCCGGGCACAGCTTTAATGCGGGCGACTGGATTCGCGGCCTGATCGACGACTACAAGCAAGTCGACGGACAGCCCCTAGGCGAACGCAACCCGAAGTGGCTGCAGGACGACTACGTAAAGTTCCTGCGCTTTGCCCAGTGGAAGATTGACCAGGCCGGTGAAGGCATCGTTGCCATGATCACCAATCACGGCTATCTCGACAATCCCACCTTCCGTGGTATGCGCCAGAGCCTCATGCAGACCTTCGACACTATCCACATCCTCAATCTCCACGGCAACAGCCTCAAGAAGGAAATCACCCCCGACGGAGGCAAAGACGAAAACGTCTTCGATATCCGTCAAGGTGTCGCCATCTGCCTCCTGGTCAAAACACGCCAGCCGCCCACCGACCTTGTGTCGGTGGAGGCAAACGTTGGGATAAATACCACAGCCCAACCCAACTTGATGCACCATCGGGACAAGCCCGGTGGGGTCTTCCACCAAGACCTCTTCGGCACCCGGCATCACAAATACGATTGGCTCGACAGCCACGACGTCACCACCACCGACTGGACACCCCTCGAACCCGCCACGCCCGCCTACCTCTACATCCCGCGCGACACCACCCTCGCCAAACAATACGAAGCCTGGCCCTCGCTGCCCGAGCTCATGCCCGTCAATAGTGTCGGCATCGTCACCGCCCGCGATGGCTTTGTCATCGACATGGATCGCGCCGCGCTCAAACGCCGTATCGAAACGTTCCGCAATCCCGACTTCACGGACGACATGGTCGCCAAGGCATTCGGTTTGAACGATTCCGGAGCATGGAAGCTGAAGGGTGCCCGCGCGGCCTTGACCGCCGACAAGGACTGGGAATCCAAGCTAACGAGAATCCTCTACCGCCCCTTCGATACTCGCGATTTCCTTTATCATTCCGCGCTCGTCGAACGTGGCCGTGAAGATGTCATGAGCCACATGCAGCATGAAGGCAATCTGGCCATTTCGACATGCCGTCAAACCATACAGCAAGAATGGCATCACGCCCTCTGCTGCGAGACTGTCATTGACGATTCTTGTGTTTCCAACATGACAAAAGAAAGAGGTTATACTTTCCCTCTTTTCCTTTATCCTGCATCCCCGAAAAACGAGAAGAAATCGGCACGCGGTAGTCGCTTCACAAACCTGATGCTATTTGAGCCGGAAGCGCAATACGGAGGGAAAACGCAGAATCTGCATTCAGAGATACTT
>SLBU01000023.1 GCA_007126175.1 Kiritimatiellia bacterium | reverse complement strand
GCTGAGCACATGCATGCCATAGAGGAAGAGTCCCAGCCCGCCAAAGAGTTCAACCATTTGCATCCAATTATATGTCACGATTCGTTCCTTTTTTCATGTTTCCAGGGAGAGCAAGATCATGGATGGAGACAAATTGCGCCTAGCATTCATACAGGGCTTGGTCGATGCAATCAATATCAAATGAAGGCTTCTGCATGCGCGGGATGTGGTAGCACGATCTCTGCCGGAATGCAGCAAAAAAACGCAGCGCCCGAGGCGAAGGACCGGGGACGTGCGTTTTTTTTGCTGGTGCGTGGTGCAAGGTTCTTGACATCATCGGTCCGGCAGCATAAGAATCACGGTTTCGATGATGAAATTGCAAGTGCTATTCTTTCTTTTGATAGCGAGGGTAGTGATCGCAGTGTAGCGGCAGTTGCACTGCCCGATGGTGTAATGGTAGCACACGGGCCTTTGAAGCCCTTAGTCCTGGTTCGATCCCAGGTCGGGCAACCACTGAGCAGGATGGGGCTGTTAAGTTTATGGATAGCACGGGGTCGATAGTAAGTGAAAAGATGAAGATATTCTCAGGAACCGCACACCGGGCCTTGTCTTTACGTATTTCCGAATACATCGGTATGCCGTTGGGCAAGATCGACATACGGCGTTTCCCGGATGGGGAGATTTTCGTGAAGATCGACGATAACATCCGCGGCAAGGATGTGTTTGTCGTGCAATCCTTGTGTTTCCCCCCGAACGAGAGCCTGATGGAGCTTTTGATCATTATTGATGCGGCACGGCGTGCATCCGCCGAGCGCATTACGGCGGTGTTGCCGTATTTCGGGTATGCCCGGCAAGATCGCAAGGATCAGCCACGTGTTCCGATTACAGCAAAATTGGTTGCCAATCTGCTGGTGGCGGCAGGCGTGGATCGCATCCTGACACTGGACCTGCACGCCCAGCAAATTCAAGGATTTTTTGATATTCCGGTGGATCATTTGTATGCATTTCCTGTTATGGTGCAGTATATTAAGTCGCTGAAATTGAAAGATATGGTGGTGGTTGCGCCGGATACGGGGGGTGTCAAAGCGGCCTATGCCTATGCCCAAAGTCTCGGCTGTGGTTTGGCGGTAGTAGCGAAGCAGCGGATCGGGGCGGAGGAAGTCGAGGCCTATACGCTTGTTGGCAGTGTTGACGGATGCACGGCAATTATGATAGACGACATGACGACAACGGCAGGTACGCTTTGTTCGGCAGCGGAATTATTGCGGAAGCAGGGAGCTTCGGCTGTGTACGGGGCGGTGAGTCATGCCACACTGACGGAGAAAGGGCTTTCCCGGTTACGGGCCTCGCCGATCCAGGAGCTGGTGATCACGGATTCCGTGCCGCTGCGGGTGGATGCCGGAGATTACCCGATAACGGTTTTATCGGTTGCCGACCTTTTAGGTGAGGCGATATTGCGGATCCATGAGAATCGGTCGGTAACGACCTTGTTTAGAGAGTGAGGGGAGTTCGATGGGAACAGTTGATAGTATTGTTTTACAAGCAGAGCGTCGGCAGACGGCTGGTTCGGGCGAGGCGCGTCGGGTACGTGCCACGGGCAAGGTGCCTATTATTGTTTACGGAGAAGGTCGTAATGATGCGCTGCAAGTCAATGCGCACGCTTTTGCCTTGATGCTCAAGCGGCATGGTGAGCATCAGATTCTGGATTTGGTCGTGGACGGTGAGGCTGCGGGCAAAGTGCTCGTCAAGGATGTGCAGCACGAAGTGCGCTATGGGCATATCCTGCATGCGGATCTGGTTACGGTTTCGATGGACAAGCCGATCAGTCTGAAGTTGCCCTTGAAGTTGATTGGCGAGGCACCCGGTCTGAAAGTGGGCGGCGTGCTCGAGCTGGTGATCGATGAGGTTGAGGTTGAGTGTTTGCCGGGCGATGTGGTCGAGGAAATTCCTGTGGATGTGAGTGCCCTGCAAATCGGGGATATTGTGACGGCGGGGGAGCTGGTGATGCCTGCGGGGCTGACCTTGATTGGTGATCCCGAGGAGGTGTTACTCACGATTGCCCAGCCGAAGATCGAGAAGGCTGAGTCGGAGGAGGGTGAAGCGGCTGCGGGTGCAGAGAAAGAAGAGCAGAAGTAGCGAAGGTAACGGTTGGCTATGCTGGTTGCTGGGTTAGGTAATCCGGGTGCGAAATACAAGGATACACCGCACAATGTCGGGTTTGCCGTGGGGGATGCCCTGGCAGCACGGGCGGGTGTGGTGTTTCGGGAGCAAAGCGCGTTTCGGGCTTGGCTGGCAGAGGTGAGGCTTGGCGATCGGCGGGTGACGTTGATGAAGCCGGCGACGTTCATGAATGCGAGTGGCGAGGCGATCGGCGGGTGGTTGCGGTATTATAAGGAAAACACGCAGGATTTGATTGTGGTGGTAGATGATGCCGATTTGCCTATCGGGCGCATTCGTATCCGGGCGCGTGGTGGCAGTGGTGGGCACAATGGGTTGCGCTCTGTCATCCAGCATGTGGGCGGGGAAGATTTTGTACGGGTTCGAATGGGAATCGGGCGTGATGCAACGCGAGGGGATATGATCTCGCATGTGTTGCAGCCGTTTAGTAAAGAGGACGTTGCCGTGGTGGTGGATATGGTTGCACGTGCAACTGATGCAGTGACCATGATCGTGACAGAAGGAACAGAACGCGCGATGAACTGCTACAATCAGGCAGTAGCGCAAGAGCAGGAGATGGAAAGTTGACGACATACGAAGGATTGTTTGTGTTTCCCGAGCAGTTACAGGATCAGGAAATCGAGGAAGCGCGCGGAACGGTTGTCGCAGACCTGGAGCGTTTTGGGGCGAAAATCCTCGGTTCTCTCAAGATTGGTCGGCGTACGTTTGCCCGCCCGATCAAGAAAATGCGTGCGGGGGTCTATGTGCGGATGGTTTTTGAGATGGATGGCGGGCAGATCGATGCCTTACGCCGCCGCTTGAAGCTTAACGAAACGCTGGTGCGTGCACAGATTACGGTTGGGGACGACCAGAGCCTGGCGTGGGTTCGGGAGCCTGCGAGCGAGGATTGAGGTTGCAACGGAGGACGTAACATGGCCGACTTCAATAAAGTGATGTTGCTGGGCAATTTGACGCGAGATCCGGAGGTGCGCTATACGCCATCGGGCACTGCGGTCGCGGATCTAGGGCTGGCGGTGAACCGCAGCTTCAAGGGATCGGATGGCCAATTGAAGGATGAAACGTGCTTTGTGCGGGTTACGGTTTGGTCGCGTCAAGCCGAGAACTGTGCCCAGTATTTAAAGAAGGGCTCGCCGGTCTTTGTGGAGGGGCGTCTGAAATACGACGAGTGGGAAAAGGATGGGCAGAAGCAGAGCCGTTTGTCGGTTGTTGGTGAGCGTGTGCAGTTTCTGGGGGCGCCGCGTGGGGCCAGTTTCCAGGATAGTGGTTCCGGGGGAGATGCCGCGGGCGACACGTCGGGGGGCACTGCGCCGCAGGGCGTTGCCTCGTCGAGTGCACCGCTGCAAGAGGCCTTGAATGGGACCGATGGGGATGAGGATGATCTGCCGTTTTAGGCGAGGTGGGGAACGTCGGCGAAGTGGTACGGCCGACATGAAAAGGATAATGCAGAAAAGGTGATAGTTATGGCAAGAGAGGAAAGTGGATCGGGGGGACGTCGTCGGGGTCCCCGGAGTGACCGAACGGTGGCAAAGCCGCGTCGCAGTCTGGATGGGATCAAGACCATTGAGAGTCGTGATTATGAATTGCTCGGACGTTTCGTGACGGATTACGGCAAGATATTGCCGGCTCGTTTGACGGGAGCAACACCGAAGCAGCAGCGCCGGATCAAGCGTGCGGTACGGCGTGCGCGCAATATCGCTACGATGGCGTAAGGGAGGGACCTAGTTATGGCGATCGAAGTGATGTTGATGCAAACGATACCCGACCTGGGAACGGAAGGGGCTGTTGTGAGCGTGGCGAATGGATATGCCCGCAATTACCTGTTGCCGCGCCGTCTGGCGGAGTTGGTGACACCTGCGGCCCATCGGCGGCTAGAAAAGCTACAGAGCGAGCGAGAAGAAGCCGATAAGGCGCTGGCAGCGGAGTCTGCAGCATTGGCGCAGCGTTTGGCGGGGGTTTCGGTTACGTTGGCTGTGAAAACCACCGACGGGGAACATTTGTATGGTTCGGTGGGTGCGCCTGAGATTGTGGCAGCACTTGCGGCGCAGGGGTTTGCGGTTGATAAGCAAGCTGTGGAGATTGCTGAGCCGATCAAGGAGCTGGGGGTTTACGAAGTAAAAATCAGCTTGGCAGCAGGGTCGGAAGCGACGATCAAGGCCTGGGTTGTCGAGGAGTAGGGCTTATGGTCCGCGACACGGACGCGGTACAGACTGAGGTAGCGCGCGGCCGTGTTCCCCCTTTTAGCCTCGAGGCAGAACAGGGGGTGCTGGGGTCGATCTTGCTGGACGCCGCCGGGATCATGGATCTGGCGATTGAGAGCCAGGTCAGCCCGGAGTCGTTCTACACGCCGGCGCATCAGGTGATTTATGCTGCGATGCTGGCATTGCACAGCAGCGGCCGTGCTGTGGATACTGTTACGCTGCGGGAATATCTCAGCAGTCATGCCTTGTTGGATCGCATGGGCGGGGCGGACTACCTTCTGCAGCTCGTTGATGCAACCATCACGACGGCTCATGCGCCCCATTATCTGAATATCGTACGCGAGAAATATCTCTTGCGTATGATTATCGCTTGTGCCCGCAAGGCCGAGAATGAATGTTTCAATCCCGACAGCCAAGCCGACACGCTGCTGAGTCAGGTTGAGCAGAATTTTCTTAATATCACTGAAAACCAGCATGGTGCGGTAACACATTGGTTCGATGCCGTGACCGAAGTCATGGAACATGTCGAGAAGGTATTCCTGACACGTAAAGGGGTCGGGACCGCAATTTCCACCGGCTTTCATAATCTGGACAAATTCTTGGTCGGTTTGCGCGGCGGTGAAATGATTGTGCTGGCGGCGCGGCCCTCGATGGGCAAGACGTCCTTGGCCATGAATATTGCCGAACATGTGTCGCTGGGCACGCTGGATCCCGACAATAAAGCCCGTCCGGTTGGTATTTTCAGTTTGGAAATGAACTATTCCTCGTTGGTGCAGCGCATGCTGTGTTGCCGCGCTGAGATACCGGGCGACAGTTTGCAGCGTGGTTTTGTTTCGGCGGATTTTCACCGGCGCCTTGTGCAGGCGGCCTCGATTTTGCAGAAGGCCCCGATTTACATGGACGATACGGGTGGTCTCGATGTGATGGAGCTGCGCGCCCGGGCGCGGCGGATGAAGAAGAAGCACGATATTGAATTGATCGTGATCGACTATCTGCAGTTACTCAATTGCCGGGAGTATGCGCGCCAGGGAAGGCAATTGGAAACATCGGCGATTTCCTCGAATCTGAAGGCCATGGCCAAGGAATTACATGTGCCGGTTATTGTGTTGAGCCAGTTGAGTCGTGCGCCGGAACAACGCACCGGTAATGAAGGCAAACCGAAGCTTTCGGACTTGCGCGATTCCGGTGCGATTGAGCAGGATGCGGATGTGGTTCTGATGCTGCGGCGCCCCTGCTATTATGCCGGTTCGGAGCGAAGCGATGACAAGACGCTGGCCATTGTCGATGTGGCCAAGCATCGTAATGGCCAGACGGGGGAAGTGGAATTGAATTTTGAGGATCGCTTTACGCGGTTCCGGGATCGGGCGATGGGGGTAGATCAACCGCCACAGAGGCCCATTGAAAATGGAGCGCAAGATGATGACGTGCCAGAGGATGCCTAGTTTTTTTCGGGTTGGTAGTTGTTTGTTGTTGCTGTTGCCGGCGTTGCTGGAGGCGGCATTGGTGCGGGCAGTGCAAGTGGAGCCGCGCGGGATGGGGCGTGTGGATCGCGAGTATGTGCTGGCACATACGCAGACCGCGACGGGGGAGCCATTTCAGGCGAATCTGGCGGCGCGGGATGTCCGAAACTTGCTGGATACCGGACGGTTTACGGCGGTAGATGTGTCGGTGGTTTCGCACCCCGGAGACGAGTTGGATGTTGTGTTTCAGGTGCAACCGCGCATGCGATTGGTGGGGCGTCCGGTGGTCGAGGGGGTGGATGCGTTCAGCCAACGGCGGGTACGAAACTGGCTGGATTTGGAGGCGGGGGCACTGGTTGACGATCAGATCGCTGGTGTCGCCTTGCGGCGGGTGCTGGATGAATATCGCAAGCGGCATTATCGGGAGGTGTCGGGGACCTGGGGGTTTACGGTAGTGGATGAGCGCCGGGGCACGGTTACGCTCACGTTCCAGCTCGATGAGGGCACACGTGCGGCGGTACGCCGGGTCAAGGTCGAGGGGAATGCGAGCTTTTCCCGGTGGGAGATGCGCCAGGCGTTACGCCGTCCACATCCTTTGAATCCCTGGCGGTGGATTGTTGCAAAGCGATATGATCCGACGGAACTGGATGAAGTGCATGCAAATGTGCGGCGCTTTTATCTCGATCGGGGCTATCTTGATGTGGCCGTTGCGGTTGAAACCGGTGATTTGCGGCGTGGGCGTTATGCGCGCGTCGTGGTGGACGAGGGGCCCTTGTATCGCGTGGGCGAGATTGCGGTGGAAGGCGTTACCTTGTTTGAGCCAGCCGCGATCGAAGGGCTGGTGCAGTCGCTAGCGGGGCAGGAGGCCTCGTTGCAGACGCTGGATCAAGCGGCTGATCGAATTCAGGGGTTCTACGGGGATCGCGGGTATGTGGAAACGCGTGTGCGCCCCTT
>SLBU01000160.1 GCA_007126175.1 Kiritimatiellia bacterium | reverse complement strand
TGAGATTTGTAACGTGTTGGTGCGTATAGTGTTCAGTGTTCAGCGTTCAGGAAAGACAAAAGGGCGATAAGCCTGAACACTGAACGCTGAACCCCTGAACACTTTCAGCGAAGCTGGCTAGGATTGATAGGTGCGGTGGGTGGGGAAGCTGCCGCAGATGCGTAGGCTGGTGGCTTCAATGCGGGCGGCCGCGAGGGCGCGTTGTACCGGTGCACTTTGGGCATCGGCATCCAGATCCACTAGGAAGGCGTACTCCTGCCGTCGACCGCGGATCGGGCGAGATACGAGGCGCGAGAGATTGATATTTTCGTTCTGCAAGGTTCCGAGGAAGCGATAGAGGCTTCCGGGGCGGTTGGGAAGCCGCAGTGCCAGTGTGGTCTTGCGAATGCGTGGAAGCCGCTGCGCTTTGGCGCCAATCACAATGAATGTGGTGATGTTGGGTGTGCTGGATTCGACGGGAAATTCGCGTTGTTCCAATTTGAATGCTTTGGCCAGAAAGCGTGAGCAGAGGGCGGCCCCTTCGGGATCCTTGGCGGCCAGTGCTGCGGCGGCTGCGGTGCTCTCGCATTCTTGTTTGTGAACGGACGGCAAGTGTCTGGCGATCCAGGGGGCGCAATGCTCGAGTGGCACAAAGTGCGAATACAGGCGTTTGATGGGGTGGTCCTTGTGTCCGAGCAGTGCAAGTTGCACGTGCAGGGAAAGTTCCTCATGGATATGAATCGATTGCGATGCATCCAGCAGCACGTCGACCGTCTCATTGATCGTGCCCCCGGAAGAGTTTTCGATCGGTACGATCCCGCGTGCCTGTGGGTGTGTGGCAACATAGGCACACACATCCAGGATGCCATCCTGGGGCAGCATCCGGTTTCCCGCAAAGCGTTTGTTGGCAACGAGATGGGAATAGGTTCCGCTGGGTCCGAGAAAGGTTATGGTAGAGTTTTTCATGGTTGTCTGTTGCATAGGGTCGTATTCGTATAGCGCTTTTGTAGGCTAGCAGAGGTCTGCCGCCTTTAGAAAGAAAAAAGCACAGTATTTGTGCTTGCTATGTGCGTGCAGTTGGGGCATATTGCACAGCTACGTTTTTCGAACAAGATCAGGAGTTAGCCATGGGAACAGGCCGTACATTTAACAAGAAACCGATTTCTCGCCCTAAGAAAGGTGCCAGCGAGCGTGCTCGCCGTCTTGCCACACACCGCAAGCGTCTTGTGGCATTGGGGGTGGACGAGGAAGCTTTGCGTACCATGAATCCGGATGAGATGCGCACACTGTTGCAGCGTCCGGCATTACTGCAGGCAAAATAAAAGATTTCGGATGCTACAATTTCGGGTGACGCCTGCCAGTGCAGGGGTCACCCTTTTTTGTTTCAGGGGCCAAGGAGAATGCACGTGAAGGCGGGAACCCTATTGGCACAGGCACCGGCGGGCGATTGGCTCGTGTTTGCGGATCCGCGTGAGGTCCTTTGTGCGTATGCCCCGGCGGAGGTATCGTCTGTGTTGGCGGCGGTGGATCGTGCGCTTGCCGATGGCAAGCATGTCGCGGGGTTCCTGGCGTATGAGGCGGCATGTGCAATGGATGCTGCCCTCGAAACGCATTCTGCCGCCGGTGTGCCATTGGCTTGGTTCGGGGTGTATGATGCACCAGATCGGATTGATGCATTACCGGAACCAGCGGGGGCAGATTTTCCTGTTCTCGACTGGCAGCCCGATACGACGCGCGAAGCGTACGGTGCCGCCATTGATCGCATCCGGTCGTATATTGCGTCTGGCGATACCTACCAGGTGAATTACACCATGCGTTTGCGGGCCCGTTTCGCGGGGGATGCCTATGCCTTGTTTGTGCGGCTGTGCCGGGCACAGGCGCCCCGCCATGCCGTTTTTGGCGACTTGGGGGATTGGGCGGTGTGTTCGGCCTCACCGGAGTTGTTTTTCGAAAAATGTGGCGAGGCGATTCTGGCGCGTCCGATGAAGGGTACGGCTGCCCGGGGTTTGACGGAGGCAGAGGATGCGTGCATCCGGGAAGCGTTGGCGCATTGCCCCAAGAATCGATCCGAGAATGTCATGATTGTAGATATGATTCGCAATGATCTGGGGCGGATTGCGGAGCCGGGTTCGGTGGTGCCGGCCCCGTTGTTTGGGGTGGAGCGCTACCCGACGTTGTTCCAGATGGTGTCGACGGTCCGTGCACGGACGCGGGCTCCGTTCTCGCAGACGGTGCGGGCGTTGTTCCCCTGTGCATCGATCACGGGCGCGCCCAAGGTGCGGACCATGCAGATTATCAAGGCATTGGAGCGCAGTCCACGCCATTTTTATACAGGGATGGCTGGGTACTGTACGCCGGATGGTCTGTCGCGTTTCAATGTGATGATCCGCACGGTGACCGTCGATAAACGTTCCGGCACGGCGGAATATGGTGTGGGCGGGGGGATTGTATGGGATTCGGTTGAACAGCATGAATATGACGAATGCTTGACGAAGGCAGCGGTGCTGACGTATGCGCCGCCCGCATTCGAATTGCTTGAAACGCTGTGCTATACCCCCGGCGAAGGGTATGCGTATTTGGAGGCCCACATGGAGCGGGCGGGTGCGTCCGCACAGTACTGGGGCTATCCTTTTGACGCGGAGCAGATGCAGCAAGCGTTGGAGCAAGCGGTGTTGGGCAAGCGCGTGTCTCAGCGGGTACGTTGGTTACTGGCCCGTGACGGCCGTATGCGCGTGGCGTCTGTTGATTTGCAGCCGTTGGGGCCAAGGCCGGTGGGAGTCGCTGCGGTTGGGGCTTGCCGTCGGCAGGACGTCTTCCTGTATCACAAGACCACGCAGCGGGTGCCGTACGAGACCGCCCAGGTGGCATTTCCGGACTGCGGGGATGTGATTCTTGTGAATGAAGCGGGCGAGGTTACGGAATCGTGTCTGGGAAATGTGGTGTTTGAAAGGGATGACCGCAAATATACCCCGCCGGTTGCGTGTGGGTTGCTGGATGGCACGATGCGCCGCACGCTGGTCGCAGCCGGGGAGATCGGGGAAGCGCAATTGTTGCGCGAGGACCTTTTGGCTTGTGATCGCCTCTGGCTGATCAACTCCGTGCGTGGCTGGATGCCGCTCACGAAAGCGCAATTGCGTTTTGCCTGAATGGTGTGCGGTATGTTTTGTTGCTTGCATGCGGGGAGGGTCTCGGGCATTTTCTTCTGATTACGAAGGAGTTTGCATGTTAGAGACGATTCGGGCTATCTGGATGCGCCGGGAGCTTTTGGGAATTCTGGTGATCCGCAATTTGAAGATCCGCTACAAAGGGTCAGTGCTGGGGTTTTTCTGGTCGCTGCTGAGCCCGGCGCTATTGATTGTGATTTATGGCGTGTTTGCGGCTATCTTGCGGTTCAATGCGGGGCGGCCGCACTATCTGGAATTTCTGGTTTCGGGGATTGTCGTCTGGCAGTTTCTGGGAATGTGTTTGAATGATTCTCTGCATGTGGTGCTGGGGAATGCGAATCTGGTAAAGAAGACAGCATTTCCACGTTTCATTCTCCCGATTTCGATGGTGCTGGCGAACCTCGTGAATTTTCTGCTGACGTTGCTGGTATTGGTCGTGTATTTGCTGTTTGCGGGGATGCCTTTGCTTGGTTTCTATTTGATTCCGGTCGTCTTGCTGCTGCAGATGATGTTGTGTCTCGGATTGGCCTGTATCCTTTCCACCTCCAATGTTTTTATGCGCGACACGGAGCACATCCTGGGGATTGGCTCGCTGGCCTGGTTTTTTCTCTCGCCGGTTTTTTATCCGATCCAGATGCAGTTGGAGTTTTTGCCTGAGCATTTGGGTTGGTTGCCTTTTCTAAATCCGATGGCGGGGATTCTGTATGCGTACCGTACGCTGATGATGGGGGCGCTGATGCCGGATACGCATGCGGTTCCGGGGTGGTGGTTGTTGGTTTCGGTGGCGGTATGCCTGGTGGTATTCGGGCTGGGCTATTTTGTGTTTCAACGGGCCCAACGGGCCTTCGGGGATGTGTTGTGATGGCAGGACAAGAGCCAGAGGTTGTGATCGAGGTGGCGGGGGTCAGCAAGACCTTCAGTCTGAGTGGTGGCAGCGGGAGTTTGAAGTCGCGCGTGCTCGAGCGCCTTACGGGGCGTCACAAGAAGCAGGTATTCAAGGCGTTGGATGATGTAAGTTTCACGGTGCGTCGCGGGGAGACGCTGGGGATTATCGGTGCGAACGGTGCTGGCAAGAGTACGTTACTGGCATTATTGACCGGGACGTTGTTCCCGAGCAGTGGGCGGATTCGTACCACGGGGCAGATTTCCTCGTTGTTGGAGTTGGGGGCAGGGTTTCATCCGGATCTGACGGGGCGTGAGAACGTGTATCTGTACGGGGCAATCATGGGGATGTCGCGGTCGCACATGGATGCGCGCTTTGATGCAATCGTGGATTTTGCGGGGTTGCATGCATTTATTGACCAACCGGTGAAGCATTACTCTTCGGGGATGTATGTTCGGCTTGGGTTTGCGGTGGCAGTAGAGGTGAATCCGGATATTTTGTTGATTGATGAGGTGCTGGCAGTGGGGGACTCTGCCTTCCAGCGCAAGTGTCTGGATAAGATGCGGGCTTTTCGTCGGGAACAGAAGACCATGCTGATTATCTCGCACGATTTGCAGACAATCCAGCGGATCAGTGACCGGATTGTTCTCTTGGACAAGGGCCGGTTGTTGGGCAGTGGCAGCCCGGCAGAGATGATTGGGGAGTACGAGGGGTTGGTGCGGCAAACCGAGTCGCGTGCGGTGAAACGGGAGTGGGGTACCGGGGAAGTCCGATTGGAAGAGGTTTGTTTGACGCGCCACGATGGAACGGTTGCCGATGCCTTTGATGCGGTGGACGGGTTTTGTGTTGAGATCGGGTATCGTGCGCAGGAACGGGTTGAAGAGCCGGTGTTCGGGTATGCCATTAGTGATGCCGAGGGGCATTTGTTGCACGGAAGCAACACACAGCTCGCCGGGGTGGAAATCCCCGTGGTGGACGGGACGGGGCGGTTGACGCTTTCGCTGGGGGCGTTGCCCCTGACGCCCGGGAATTACTTGCTGTCGTGCTCTGTGCATTCGGCGGATCATCGCGTAAATTATCATCGGTTGGATCATGCCTTTGCGTTCGGGATACGGGGGCAGAATTCCTCGGCGGGGCCGGTACACGTTCCGGTACAATGGAAATGGGGGGGGCGTCCCGTTTAGGGATGAGGCGTTAGGGAGAGAAAGATGCGTGATATAGTGGAGCGCGAGGATGTACGCCGTATGATTGCGGCTGAGCTGGCGGTGGATCAAGGGCTTGGCGATGCAACGACGCTGGCTATGGTTGGGGAAGGACAGCAGGTTGCGGCGGTAATACAGACGCGCGAGGATTGCCGTGTGGCCGGAACAAGTGTGGCGGCATTTGCCTTTCGGCATCTCGATCCAGCGATGCAGGTGGAGGTGGTCTGTGCCGATGGACAACAAGCTGTATCTGGTGATGCGATTATGCGCCTTCATGGTTCGGCACGTGCCATTGTAACGGCAGAGCGTACGGCATTGAATTTCATGCAGCGGATGTGTGGGATTGCAACGCTGACGAGACGATTTGTGGATGCGGTCTCCCCGCTACCGGTACAGATTCTGGATACGCGCAAAACGACGCCGGGGCTGCGCATTTTTGAGAAGTATGCCGTGGTCTGTGGGGGCGGGACCAATCATCGGTTCGGGCTGTATGACAAGATCATGATCAAGGATAATCATCGTCGCTTCTGGGAAGCGGGCAAAGGGTTGGGGGCGGCCGTGCGGGTGGCACGCGAGCAGTATCCGGATATACCGATCGAGATTGAAGTGGAAAATCGCGATGCTTTGCTCGATGCTTTGCAGGGGTGCCCGGATGAAGTGTTGTTGGACAACATGTCGCTCGATGCGATGCGCGAATGCGTGAAGCTCTGCGAAGGGTGTTGCCGGACCGAAGCCTCGGGCGGTATTACGCTTGATACGGTACGGGCGGTTGCGGAGACGGGGGTGAATGCCATTTCGCTCGGGTGTCTGACGCATTCGGTTCGTTCTGTCGATCTGACGTTGGAGATGGAGTTTTTATGAGTCGCTGTCTGGCTATTGATGTGGGCAATACGAGCACGACGCTGGGCGTCGTGGATGGATTGCATGTGCTTGCGCGTGGACATGTTCATGGCGGCATTGACGCAATTGATGAAGTGTTGCGTTTGCTGAATCGCTTCCAGTCAAAGCACCCGTTTGATGGTGCCGTGCTGGCCTCTGTGGTGCCCGGTGTGAACCGGCGCTGGGAAAAATGCATCAAGGGACATACGGGTTCGGGGCCGTTGCTGCTCACGCATACCGTCAAACTGGTGGTTGGCATCGACTATCCGCACCCCGAGACCATTGGTGCGGATCGCCTGGCGAATGCCTGTGCGGCAGTTGCGCTTCATGGTGCCCCCGTGATTGTGGCCGATTTTGGGACGGCTTTGACGTTTGATGTGGTCGGGGCTTCCGGGAACTATCGCGGCGGAGTCATTGCGCCGGGGTTACCGTTAATGACGGATTATCTGGCAGAGCGAACGGCGTTATTACCGTTGATCAGCCCCAAGGGGCGTTGTGAACGGGTTGGGCGAAGTTCGGAGGGGGCCATGCGCATTGGTGCGCGCATCGGCTACCGGGGGATGATTCGTGAGATTACGGCGTACCTGCGTGCGCAGCGCGGGATGGAGCATGCGGTTTGCTGTGCGACCGGCGGCTTTGCCGGGTGGGTGTTGAAGGACGGGGGACTGGACTACAAGCTGGACCCGGATCTTACGCTCAAGGGGCTGGGCGTGGTGTACGATTTGAACCGGGGTACC
>SLBU01000169.1 GCA_007126175.1 Kiritimatiellia bacterium | reverse complement strand
CAATGCGGCTGATGGTTGCGGCATACGCAAATGTTGTTGCGTCGGGCAAGTATCGTCTGACAAGAATAACGTCGCCGGTGAGCAAGATGCCGCCAGCGATGCCAAAAATAAAGGTAAGGGCGAGATAGCGCCTCAGGCTTGGTAGAGGTGCATTGTTATTATTTGCCTTTCGCAAGGCAGGGAACAGAAAAACAACTGCAATTACCAAGGTGATATAGAGTCCGCCCGTATGTCCGAGCAAGGCCCATCCGGAGGCGGGATGTACCAAAAAAATGAATCCAGCCGTAAATGCTACGCGTCCGATGCCGCCCATGGCTTGTCCCAGCGCGGCCACGCCGAAGCGCTGCATGCCGGCGATGACACCCGTAAAAACTGGGGAAATGCACAGGGCGGGAATAGCGAGGGCAGCAATGATGACGGGTTCCGCTCGATCGAGATACAAAAATGCGGCAATGGGCTGTGCGAAAAGAATACACAGCAAGGCGATGCTAACGGAAGGTAATGCGGTCAATACACCCCATTTGATCATGAGACGTCCCAAAAGGCCTTCTTGTCCTTTTTGGGTGAGAATGCTGGCGTAATGATTCATGGCGGTGGCAAGTGTACCCGTTGGTCTGCTAACAATAGCAAAGGTAGCCAAAAAGGTTGCGAGCAAAGCATACTCTTCTTTCGGAAGACCGCGTCCGACGGCAAGCTGAAAGAGGATATTGCAAACGTGTAATACCATGGCAGCACTAGAAATTAGCATGGTGTGGCGGAAGAGGGGGTCGGCCAACAGGAATTCGACGGGTTTGGCGATGGTGCGATCGTAAATGCCTATCAGGGGCTTGAGAGGGGAGTAGAGCAGGCGCATGCGGAGGATGGCGAGGAACATTTCGAGGGAGGAGGAAAAAACGTTGACTTTGGAGCCGGCGACATCTTGCCAGGTGGTGGGCTCTTCGGTGATGTGGTAGTGATGGCGTTTGAGCTGGAAGAGGAGATCGACGTCGAAGGCGAAACGGGTGATGCCGATGTGAGGGAGAATTTTCTGCCAGGCTTCTTTGCGGAAGATTTTGGCACCGCATTGGGTGTCGTGGTATTTGAGTCCGAGCAGGATGCGAGTGGCAAAATTGAAGATGCGGGAGCTGAGCAGGCGCAACCATTTCTGGGAGGCGGTGACATTTGCGCCGGGCAGCCAGCGGGAGGCGATGACGCCATCGGCTTTGGGGGCAACGTCATAGAGCCGGGCAAATTCGGTGGGCGGGGTCGCGCCGTCGGCATCGACAAAGCCGATCCAGTCGCCCGTGGCCGCCTTGGCTCCCAGGATGATGGCACCGCCTTTGCCGATGCGGTCGGGTTCGTCGATGACGCGGATCTGCGGGAAGTCCTGGGCGATGGTGCGGGCTTGAGCGGCGGTGTCATCGGAACAATAATTGGCGACGACGAGAATTTCGAAGTTGATGCCGAGTTTTTGGCTAAAATGCTGGGCATAGGCCTGCAGGACGTCGGGCAGTCGGGCGGCTTCGTTGTGCGCTGGTATGATGATCGAAAGTTGCATATATGGGGGGGATCATTGCATGTTTGGGGCGGGATTTCAAGGATTTGGGTGGGAGAGGAGGCAAGTGGTTCAGCCTAAAGACACGCGTGGCCACGCTGGATACGGCAGGGAAGCATTTTGATTTCCTTGGCGATCGATCTCTTCTGCCTTGAAGCAGCCCAGAGAAAGGAATATTCCAGTCTCCATAATGGAGTAATGTGCTAACCGGAGAGCCGGATGCGGGAGATCCGCAAGTCCGGTTCGGAGGGAGGGGCGGCGCAAACCAATGCGTCGTCCCTACCCCTATCCAGGGGTGACCGGATTGACGGGGCTTTTTTCGGTCTTGTTGCTCAGGAGCCCCATTTGCAGAGGGTGCAGGTGCGGCAATCCATGGTTGCGGGGAGTGGGATTGCCTTGCCGGTGCGGCGTGCCTGCCAGGCGGAGAGATGGTTCATGCCGGCGAGGAGGAGTCCGAGCATGATGAATCCGCCGGGTGCGAGAATAAGCAAAGTGGCTGGGGATTCGGTGGGAAGCACGAGGCGGGGGAGCCCGGCCCAGATGGTGAGGGTGCCGTTGCCAATGATTTCGCGGCAGGCGCCGAGGGCGGCCAAAGCAAGGGTGAAGCCGACCCCCATGCCGAGGCCATCGACGATGGAGAGCATGGTGCGATGGCGCGAGGCAAAGGCCTCGGCACGTCCGAGAATGATGCAGTTGACGACGATCAAGGGGATAAAGATGCCAAGGGCATCATGGAGGTCGGGCACGAAGGCGGCCATGACTAGGTCCACGATCGTAACGAAGGTGGCGATTACCACGATAAAGCAGGGAATGCGCACTTTTTCGGGGATGAGGTTCCGGATGGATGAGATAACGGCATTGGAGCAGAGCAGCACGAAGGTGGATGCCAGACCCATGCCGAGGGCATTTTCTAGGGAGGTGGTAACGGCGAGTGTGGGACACATGCCGAGCACGAGTTTCAGTACGGGGTTTTCTTTCCAAATGCCCTTGCTAAAGGTTTTCCAGAACATGCTTACTCCATTCCCATGATGGTTGCGCGGTGGGTTTCGAAGGCGCGCGCGGCGGCCGCGATGGCATCGGTGACGGCGCGTGAGGAGATGGTTGCCGCGGTAATTTCGTCGATCGCACCCCCATCCTTGCGGACTTGCCAGTTTGTGGAAGCCAGCGATTTGTCTTCAAAGCGTTTGCGGAATGCGGTCTCGGTGATTTTCGCACCGAGACCTGGTGTTTCCTTGTGGCCGGGTAGGATTGCGAGGCCGGTGGTGGTGCCATCGGGGGCGATGCCAAGCATCATGCGGATCTCGCCCCCGTACCCGGCATGGGTGGTAAGCTGGATGGCAAAGCCTGCCAGGGCGCCATCGGCGGTGCGGGCAGGCCGGAAAAGGTAGGTGTGGTTCTCGTGGGTTACTTCAATGGGGTCTTGGACTGCGTCGTGGGGGGGCAAGACCTGGGCGGCGGCAGCTTCTGTGCGGATTTGTGCAACGGCGGCAATGCGTTCGGAGGTGGCCCCATAGACAAATGCCAGCAGGGCGCCGGAGATGACGCAGATGACGGTGAGAGAGCCAATGAGTTGAAGGGAATGTTTCATGCTTTATGCCCGTAAACGCCTAGTTGTGTGTATTGGTTGATCAGGGGGGTAACGGCATTCATCAGGAGAATGGCAAAGCTGACACCCTCGGGATATCCGCCCCAGCGCCGGATCACCATGGTCAGGAGTCCGCAGCCGATTCCGTAGATGATTTGCCCGCGTTTGGTCAGGGGCGAGGTGGTCATGTCGGTGGCCATGTACAAGGCCCCGAGCATGAGGCCCCCAGCGAGCAGATGGAAGGTCAGGGGCATGTTGGCGGAAGGGTTGATGACACGCAACATGCCGGCCAAGATGGCTACGGTCGCAATATAGGTGCCGGGAATATGCCAGGAGATGCAACGGCGCCAGAGCAAGTAGGCGGCCCCGAGCAGGAGAGCAAGGGCGGATACTTCGCCGATGCAGCCGTCCATGTTGCCGACAAAAAAGCGCATGGCCATGGAACCATCCCAGGAAAAGGGCAGCGTTTCGCCGCTCGTGACGGCCGTTTTCACGAGGTCCAACGGGGTGGCGGTGGTGGCAGCATCTATCCAGCCGAGCGAGGTCCAGCGGTCTGGATTGAGGGGGCTGTGCCAGCGGGTCATGGCCGCAGGGAAAGAGACCAGCAGGGCGACGCGTGCGATCAGGGCCGGATTGAAGGGGTTGTAGCCGATGCCACCAAAAACCTGCTTGGCAATGGCAATTGCCACTACACAGCCGAATAATGCGTATCCGGTTGGTAGGGAGGGGGGCAAATTGAAGGCCAGCAGGATGCCGGTGACCACGGCACTGAGATCATCAATGGCAAGGTTGCGGCCCATAAGTTTGCGGCAGGCGGCTTCGGTCGCGACGCAGCCGATAACGCAAACGAGCAGCAGGCGGATGGCATGCAACCCGAAGAAGTAGGTGGCGGCCAGCATGGCGGGGGTCAGGGCAATGATTACATCGAGCATAATACCCCGGACGCTCGCACCGGAGTGTGCGTGGGGTGCACTGCTTACGGTATAGATGGGTACGGTTTCTTCACTCATGCGGTACCTTTGGCGGCTGCAGCCTGACGGCGTTTTACGATGATTTTGGGTTTGGCGAGCTTGAAGTGCTGTACGAGTGGGCGGGAGGCGGGGCATACGAAGGCGCAGCAACCACACTCGATGCAATCAAGGATGTTGAGGGCTTCGGCTTTGTCGTAGTCGCCGCCTTCCACGGTGTAGCTGATGGCAGCCGGGATCAAGTCCATGGGACAGGCTTCGATGCAGCGTCCGCACCCGATGCAAGGCAGGGAGCGGTAGACATGCACGCGGCGTTCTTCAAGAAAAACGAGTCCGGAGCTGGTCTTGGTCGTGGATCCTTCCAGGCTGGGTTGGGCCATACCCATCATGGGGCCGCCGGATATGACTTTGGCGGCGGGATTGGTGAGACCGCCACAAAATGCAACGAGATCGGCGTAGGTGGTTCCGATGGGGGCCAGAACGTTCTGCGGGGTTTGGACGATATGGCCGGTAACGGTGGTTACGCGATGCGTGAGGGGCAATCCCTCCAGGATGGCGTTGGCGACGGCTAGCACGGTGCCGACATTTTCGACTACGCAGCCGACATCCATGGGCAGTCCACCGGAAGGGACTTCCCGTCCGGTGGTCATGGAAATCTGCTGTTTTTCGGCACCTTGCGGATATTCCGTGGGCAGGATGCAGACGGAGGCCTCGACCCCGTCGAGTTGTTCGAGCGCTTGCTGCATCGCCTCGATGGCACTGGGTTTATTTTCCTCGATGGCCACATGCACATGTTTGACTTCGAGCAGGTGGCAGATGATCCGGATGCCATTGACAATGCCGGCACTGTGCTCGACCATGAGACGGTGGTCTGCGGTGAGGTAGGGTTCGCATTCGGCACCGTTGATGATGAGGGTGTCGATGGGTTTGTCGGCTGGTGGCGAAAGTTTTACGCGGGTGGGAAATCCGGCTCCGCCCATGCCGGCAATGCCGGCTTCGGCAATGCGTGCGAGCAATGTTTCGCGGGGTTGTTTTTGCCATTCGGGCATGGGGGGAAGGGTCTGGGTTTCGGTGTTCTGGGGGTCGGTCTCGATAATGATCCTTGGGGCCATTGTGCCCGCTGGTGTGGGGGCGGTATCCACCTCGAGTACTTTGCCGCTGGCGGGGGCGTGCACGGGAGCGGAGATGAACCCGGCGGCCTCGGCAATGCATTGCCCCTGCACCACGATATCCCCTTTGGCAACGATCGGTTTGGCGGGAGCCCCAAGATGTTGTGCCATGGACACAAAGAGCTTGGCGGGTGCGGGCATGGTGGTGATGGGGGCATCGGCCGTGAGCCCCTTGAAGTATTGGGGATGGATGCTACCGCGTAATTTGCGAAGAGCCCGTGTTACTTTCATGCGTGTTGGCCCTCTGTTGGTTGTGCGGGCGGGGCTGGTGCCGTATCAACAATACATTTTCCCGGACACTTTTCGATGACGGCAGGATTGGTGACGTCGTTGTCGTAGTTTCGTTTGGCAAGAAAGCCGTCCATCGTGAAGGCGTCCCCGTCGAGTTTGGCACAGATGCGGCACCCGATGCAGGCCACGTTGCAGGCTTTCTTGGCGATGGGGCCTTTATCCGCAGAACTGCATAGTACATGAATCTTTTTCGAGGCAGGCACCATGCTGATGAGATTGCGCGGGCAACTTGCCACGCAGGCTTTACAGCCAATGCACAGGTCCGGGTGCACGATGGCCAGATTCTTGTTGATTTCGATTGCATCGACGGGGCAGACGCGGGCGCAGGAGCCATACCCGAGGCAGCCATAGTTGCAGGTCATGTCGCCCCCGGCAAGCTGATGGGCGGCTTGGCAATCCATGATGCCGTTATAGGCATGCCGATGTTTGGCATTTTCGGCAGTGCCGTTGCAGTGTACGAGTGCCACCATTTTCTCGAGGGTGGTTGCCGCAGCACCTGTCGCTGCCGCGAGTGCCTCTAGTACATCGTTTCCGCCGGGTGCGCAGCGGTCGATGCCAGCCTCTTCGGCAACGATTGCCTTGGCGTAATCCGAGCAACCTGCATAGCCGCAGGCCCCGCAATTTACGCCGGGCAGGCATTTTTCGAGTTCGCCGACACGGGGATCCTCGTAGACGGCAAAGCAGTGGGCCGCCAGTGCGAGCGCCGAAGCACAGAGTACGGCGATGCCGCCGATCACGCCTGCTGTCAATAGGATGGTTAGCATATCCACGTTATTTCACCATATTTGCGAAGCCCATGAAAGCCAGGCTGAGCAATCCTGCGGTTATGAGTGCAATCGCAACGCCTTGGAAGGCGCGCGGCGGGTGGGCCAGGTCGATTTTCTCGCGCAAGCCGGTAAAAATGATGAGTGCGAGGGAGAAACCGAGTGCGGCGGCGAGTCCGAAGACCACGGCCTTGGAAAAGGAGTACTGTAATTGTACGTTGAGGACGGCGACGCCCATGACGGCACAGTTGGTGGTAATCAGGGGGAGGAAGATGCCGAGGGAGGCATGCAGGCGGGGCAGGCATTTTTTCAATGCCAGTTCTACCAATTGGACAAACGAGGCGATTACGAGGATAAATGCGATGGTTTGGAGATAGGTTAAATCCGTGTTGAAGAGTCCTTCGGGGTGCAGGAGAAAGCGGTATACGAGCCAGGTTACGGCTGAAGCGGATGTGAGCACGAAGACGACGGCGCCGCACATCCCGAGGGCGGTACCCATCTTGCGGGAGACGCCAAGGAAGGGGCAAATGCCGAGAAAGCGTGTCAGGACGAAATTGTTAACAAGTACCGCGCTGATAATCAGCAGTATATATCCGGTCATGCGTGTATCCTAATTACGATGCATATTGTCGTTGCCGGACCGCGTTGGTTCGGTGCTGGCGGACCGTGGCATATTCAAAGGGAATACGTTATAGGGGGT
>SLBU01000166.1 GCA_007126175.1 Kiritimatiellia bacterium | reverse complement strand
TATTGAGTCGCCGGCAAAGGTGAAGGAAGTCCTCGATAACTTGATGCATTGGGGCGAGAGCACTTTCGTCACGCGGCTCCCACCTGCACGCGGGATGCGCGAAGAGCGCTATGCGCATTTGTTCTGTGGCGAGCCCGCAGTGGAGGATTGGCAGGAACCGTTGCCGTCGGTTGCGCCTGAAGTGGCACCTGTGGAGGATGCGCGAATTGCAGCGATGGAAGAAAAACTCGCCGATCTGGACGCACGTCTCGCGGTGATTGAACAAGCGCTGCTTTGATCGTGCCTTTTCAGGAGTGGTAGATGCATAATTTGATTTCGTGGACAGAAAAACAAGAGGGTGGCTTGAAGCGGGAGGTGCGGGTGCATGTTTCGCATCGGAAGCTGAAGTGGCAATTCAAGCGTAGTGATGCGGAGGCTTGGGATTATGGTTCGGCACCACTGGCATCGGATTGGGAGCAGTTATTGGATATTTTGCAACGGCGTGCGGGGCGGGGTCGGGCCCCGGATCTGGTGGATGCGGTGAAACGGATGCGCGATAAGGCGGGCATGTAGTGAAAAGTCAGTTGTCTGAAGAGATGTTGGAGTTTCATGCGGCCACGATACCGGGGACGGAAAGCGTGCTTTGCGAGGAGTTGCGAGAGTTGGGTTTTGCGAGTGTACGTTTAAATCGGGGTGGCATACCGTTTCGCGGCACGATGCAGGATGGGTGGCGGGCTTGCTTGCAGAGCCGGATTGCTGCACGCATTCAAGTGCTGTTGGGACGGTTCCCTTGCCGGACCCCCGACGATCTGTATCATGGGGTGCAGGGAATCGATTGGGGCACGTTTCTCTCGCCCTCGCAAACATTGGCGGTATCGGCAGTCAGTCGTGAAGATGCGTTGTCGCATAGTGGTTTTGTGGCCCTGAAGGTCAAGGATGCGATTGTGGATCAACTGCGCCAACATGTGGGAACACGCCCGGATGTGGATCGTGAGGATGCCGACGTGCGGGTCTTTGCCCATGTGGCCAATCAGAAGGCGTCCATATATCTGGATCTGGCGGGGGAGCCCTTGAACAAGCGCGGGTACCGGAAGGTTGCGGGCGAGGCACCGTTGCGCGAGACGATTGCGGCGGCATTACTGCGCATGTCGGGGTGGGATCTTGAGACTCCGCTGATCGATCCCATGTGTGGCTCAGGCACACTGGCAATCGAAGCCGCGATGTGGGCGGGGAATAAGGCACCTGGCCTTTTGCGGGAACGGTTCGGGTTTGAACGCTGGGCGAATTATGACGAGGAGGCGGCTGACGCATTACGTTTGTTACGCGGGGCGCTGCGGGGAGCGGCCAAGGGAACGATGCCCCGCATGATTGCGTCGGATCGAAATGCCGATATGGTGGAGGCGGCACGTCAAAATGCTAGGGCTGCGGGTGTGAAGCTTGCGTTTCGCACGCATGATGTATTGGTGCATCCGCCCACGGGCGAGAAGGGCTTTATGATCACGAATCCTCCCTATGGGCAACGGCTCGAGATGGCACCGGAATTTCCGCATCAACTGGCGGCGGTATTGAGTCGGTTGCATGGTTGGCGGATTGGTATTTTGACGGGAAGTCCGGTTTATGAGCAGGCCATATCAGCGAAGCCCTTGCAGGCGATCGAGATACCAAATGGTGGCTTGGATTGTACGTTCTTGCTTTATGATATGCCGTAGGAGCATGTATTTATGGCACTACTAAGTTTACAGGATATCACAGTGCGTATGGGGGGGGATCCCCTGCTGGAAAATGTGACGCTTCATATCGAACAGGGGCAACGCGCTTGCCTGACGGGCCGTAATGGTTGCGGAAAATCGACGTTGCTGAAATTATTGACGGGGTTGATCGAGCCGGACGAGGGACATATCGTGCGGGCGCCGGGATTGCGTACCGCGTATCTTCCGCAGGATGTGCCCACCAACCTGGAGGGGAGCGTCCAAGAGATTGTGGATGGCGATACGCATGGTGTCGTCGATACGTATCGGGCACATGCTCAGGCAGGTGCAGAGGCGATCAGCCGACTGGGATTGGTTCCAACTGACGACTTTGCCTCTCTTTCGGGGGGTATGAAGCGGCGCGTATTGCTGGCAAGGGCCTTGGCATGTGCGCCTGATCTGCTTTTGCTGGATGAGCCTACCAATCATCTGGATCTGGAGGCAATCCTGTGGTTGGAAACCTTTCTGGCACGAACCGGTAAGACGGTGCTTTTTGTGACGCATGACAGGGCCTTTCTACGCAAGTTGGCGACGCGTATCCTGGATCTGGACCGGGGCGAGTTGGCGGGGTGGGATTGCGACTATGACACGTTCCTGTTGCGCAAGGAGCAGTTGCTTGCGGATGAGGCGGCACTCTGGGAGAAGAAGGGCAAGCGTTTGTCGCAAGAGGAGATCTGGATTCGCAAGGGGATCAAGGCGCGCCGTACGCGCGACGAGGGGCGCGTGCGTGCTTTGTTGGCGTTACGGGAAGAGTTTCGGCAGCGCCGCCAGCAAATCGGCACAAGCCAGATGACCTTGCAGGAGGGGGGCACTTCGGGCGAATTGGTGGTTAAGGCGGAGGGGGTCTGCTTTGGATATGAAAAAGACCAGCCCTTGATCCGGGATCTTGATCTGCAGATTATGCGTGGGGAAAAGGTTGGGGTGATTGGCCCGAATGGTTGTGGCAAAACCACCTTGCTACGATTGATATTAGGGGATCTGCCGCCGGATTGTGGCACGCTGCAGCGCGGTACGCGGCTGGAGGTTGCACGCATCGACCAGTTGCGTGGGGCACTCGATCCGGAAAAGTCGATTTTGGAGAATATCAGCGGGGATGGTATGTATGTGGTGGTAAACGGGCAGCAACGGCATGCCTATGGGTATCTGCAGGAGTTCCTGTTTACCCCTGAGCGCGCCCGTACACCGGTGCGCATTCTTTCGGGGGGCGAAAAGAACCGTTTGCTGCTGGCAATGGCATTTACGCAGCCTTTTAATTTTCTGATCATGGATGAGCCTACGAATGATCTGGACTTGGAAACCTTGAGTTTGCTGGAGGAGCAGATCCAGCAGCATCCTGCAACGATGCTGGTGGTCAGTCATGACCGGGCCTTTCTGAACCAGACGGTGTTGCGCACGCTCGTGTTTGAAGGGGATGGCCACATTGGCCAGTATGCAGGTGGCTATGATGACTGGCTTGTGCAGCGACAGCCCACAACACCTCGCAAAGGGGACAGTGCGAGCGGCGAAGCGCCGACCAGCAAGAAAAACGCGTCGCGTTCCGGATCTTCCGGCCGCAAGTTGACCAATCGTGAGCGGGCCGAGCTCGCCAGCATGGCATCGCGCATTGAGGCGTGGGAGCATGAACAAGCCGAACGATTGGCGGCCCAATCAGACCCTGGCTTTTATCGACAGTCCCCGGATGCCATTGCCGAGGCGCAAGCGCGATTGGGGGCATTACACGATTTGATCGAGTCGGCACTTGTGCGTTGGGAAGAACTTGAATCAATCGCGATCGGTTCTTCTGCGTCAGACACTTGAGCGCTGAAGAGCTGATTGCGCTTACGCCTCAAGGGGGGCCGGCAATCCGTAGGCGTGGCCGTGTAGTTCGCGCCCAAGGAATACTGGTGATCCATCGGTTGCGTCAACGATGCGGTCATGTGGCGTAATGGCAATGCTGGGCTGTGGGCAGCCGGCCTGACGTGCCCGCTCGCCAAGGCTTTGATGCAGATATCGTATGCTCCATTCGGTGGCATCCTCCATTTTTGTGAAGCGCGGGGCATCAACGGCACCGGAAATTCGGAAGATGCCGTTTTCGTTGGTGGAGATATGGATCGTGTAGCGGATGGATATGGTTCCGATGATGGCCCCGACGGCATTGGCAACATCTGCATGGGGCGGTATTACCGCTTGTGCATGCAAGCGCTGGCAGGCCGCCGGTGTAAAGACGGCTGCGGGTGCCCCGATCCCGATTACGGGCCAGGGGAGGGCAAGTTGAAGTTGCGGTATGGCTGCGCTTTGCGTTGGTGGCGTAACGAGATGTTGCAGTAGAGCATCCAGCGCTGTCCCGTCCGCGGCAGGCAGCGATTCGGTCAGGGCTTTGCGGGCAATTTCGGTGGCGAGTTGCATCTGAAATTGCGTGATGATGTGGTGGGCCCAATCCTGTGCCTTGTCGGGTGATCCCGCACAGGCGCGGGCAATGGCAAGCACCGCCTCGGTATCCCATTGTGCAAGCGTCCCCGTGACATGGAGTGCATCTGTCGGGGTAAAGCCGCTGTAGGCGATGAGCTGTTGCTGCAGGAGGCGTTGCAAGGGCAGCATCGCGGGGTGGGGTACCCCAATACCTTGTGCCAATTCGGTTGGTGTATGGGGTGCATCGACAAGAGCGGCAAGGACTTTGGCCTCGCGTGGAGAAAGTTGGGTTGGAGGCACCTTGCGTGTCCGTATCACGAGCATCCAGGCGTCCGGTTGCGCTTGGTGCCCAGCAGCACCGGCAGTGCAGCGTGCAAGGGCGTCCCTTGCCCCCGGCACATTGGCCGCGCTCCAGGACAAGGGCATGACGCGATCTGGGCCGATCACGAATTTGCCTTGTTTGCTGCGGATGCAACTGTCACCCCCGAGCCCGGCCGTCTGCAGATCGAGTGCGCGGATATGGGTTTGCCATCCTCCGATCGAAGCACCTTCCGGGTTCATGGCTACACGGCCCTCCCGGAGGATTGCGGTATCGGTCGTTGTCCCGCCGATATCCACAATCAGCCCGTCTTGTATCTGTGCCAGCCAGCCGGCACCGGCCGCCGAGGCTGCGGGCCCTGAAAGCATGGTTTCGAGGGGTCGCTCACAGGCCGCTTGCAGGTTCATCAAGGAGCCATCGCTGCGCACGACCATGATCGGAGCCGTGATGCCGGCATCCTGCAGTGCGCTTGCGATGCGTTGCAACAGTTCTTCCAGACAGGGAATGATGCGTGCATTCAGTGCCGCGGTTTCGGCCCGGATGCGATAGTGCAGACTGCTGGAGAGTTCATGGCTGCACGTGCAGATCAAACCGGTACTTTGCTCCACAAGTTGCTTGACTTGCAATTCGTGAGCGGGGTTGATGTGGGCGGCATATCCACCTACGGCAAATGCGGTTACCCCTTTACGTTCCATTAACTGCCGGGCCGCCGCTTGCACTTCATCGGGCTGGATGGGCTCCCGCTCCGTACCATCAATCGCCATTTGCCCGCCGATTGTGACAACGGGTTCATGCTGGAACCCATCCAGTGTGGACCAGCCGCAGGGGGGCATAATCAAAAGTCCAACGGTTTGACCGCGGTGCTCAACGATTGCATTGGTTGCGAGGGTGGTTGACACCGCGACCAGAGTGGCCTCGCGGCAGCGTTGCGCGTCGAGACCAGCGAGTGCGGCGCGGATGCCATGGCTGTAATCCCAGTGCGTTGTCAACGCCTTGTTTTTGGCCAGGACCGTCTGTGTGTCGAAGTCATACAAGACAGCATCCGTATAGGTGCCGCCTGCATCGATGCCGATGCCAACGCCCCGGCGGAGTGCGGCCAGATCCCGTGGTGTAGCCTGTGAGGGTGTGGCTTGCGCGGAGGCCGTTGGCGGGGTTTGCGGGCTGGCGCATGTGAGGCGCCCCCGCATTGCATCGTAGGAGGTGATGCTGCCAGGCGGCACGAATAACATATTCTCCGAGGTTGCCGTGCACAAGAGCGCTTCCTGCAGGAGCGCATGCGTGCCTTGGATACGTTCGTATTGCCAGCCATGCTTTTTTGCAAGCGCTTCTGCTTGCTTGGCATAGCGCTCCTTACTGCCGCCGACGCCAGTATCAATAAATGCCGCGCGCGTATAGTTGCGCGTCCAGCTTTGCATGAAATTCTCGACATAGGCCGCATTATCAGCGTCATACTGGCGCTTGATGTCGGGGGCTGGTACTTCGGCGGCGGTGCCGGGGCTATCGGCTCCCATGCCGGCATGCGCATCGGTCTTTTCCTCGACCCAACCGGCAGAGAGGTAATAGGTGCCCGGTGCTTTCGCGAACTGTTCGCGGTAGGCGGCATCGGAGCCGAGGAAAAGGGCAATACAATCGTGTACCCGCGGAATGACCAGCGGCAGGTTTCGTGCATGAATGCCCGTTGTGCCGTGTCCGCATAGTCCATATCCGATAACAATACGGGAGACCGTACGCTCGCGATCGATTTGATCAATGGTCTCTTGCAGCTTCAAACGCAGTTGTGTGGGAGACGTATGCAGCCCGCCTGGCAAAAAATGCATTTGCACATCGGCCTCAACTTGGCCCAGTAAGCTTTTGCAATCCAGCGCGAGCACCCCGCAGGCAATCAGGGCGATTGTAGGCTTGGACGGGGGGCATTGATTCTGATGTATCATGCGCGCATTATGTTAAGAATGATATGCAGTGTCCAGTTCTGATGTGTTATTTCGGTGTGGTAGGAAGGAAGTCGTTCGTGCTGTGCGGAATTACATATATGTAGCATCCCGTGGGTTGATCTTACAATAATGTTGCTGTTGTGGGAAAGAATGGGGAGGATCAATGGAGGAGTAGCAGTGTTTTGTGTGTAGAATGCCCAATATTTCCGAAATGCAGACATTGTTATAGGGTTGGCACGGGTATTGCTGTATCAAGTTGCGCATTAATAACATGGTAGTAGTGATGCGTTTTTGGACCGTCACGAAATGAAAGGATAAGCAGTATGACGAATGAGAATGAGTTGGTAGATATCTATGGCGAGAACGTGTTCAGCCCGAAGGTGATGCGTAATTACCTTTCGGAGAGTGCGTATAGCTCTCTGATGAAAACGATTTCAGAGGGTACGGCACTTGATGCAAGTATTGCGGATGAAGTGGCGGATGCCATGAAGACGTGGGCGTTGGAGAAGGGTGCCACGCATTACACGCATTGGTTCCAACCGTTAACGGGAACCACCGCAGAGAAGCATGATTCGTTCCTGACGCCGGATGGCGAAGGTGGCATCATGCTGAAGTTTTCTGGCAAGGAATTGATTCAAGGCGAGCCAGATGCCTCGAGTTTCC